>JBGSMH010000298.1:0-10716 GCA_041740275.1 Phycisphaerae bacterium | reverse complement strand
GGGAAAAAAGGGCTTACCGCTGCCGAGAGCGTGCCTGCCCACTGCCTACCGCCAACTGCCCACTGCTTTTCACTTGTTGCATTTGTTGCATCCGTTTTGACCCATGCGAAAAACGTAACTGCTGGCCAACGCTAGGCTTGTGGATTATGGCACGCCAAAGTGTTGCGCGCCAGCGTGCAACTGTTGCAACTCCTACCTTTCCGGCCGGAGATTGACCATACTGATTAACTTGTGAGAGAGCGACTCGGCGCGTGGAAACAAACGATGCATCCCCAAACGCAGCGATAAACGACCAGGTAAGTCTATCCTCCCCAACCTCAAAAGTCGGCGGTAAAATCAGGCAAATCCGCCGATTTCCTGCCACCCCTGACACGATTCTGTCACCACCCGCACCCCTTCCCCACTTGGCGGCCCCAGCTTCGCTGGGGCTGTTCCGACGCAATCTCTTCCTACTGTCCTATGTATGCACGCTCACTTGCTCTGATTCCAACAAAATCTGCCTCGTAACTGTATAGGAATAAAGATGGGTAAACGAGCGTGTATCCCCGTGCATCGATTATCAAACGCAGGCGACTTTCGTATGGATTTGAATTGAAGGCATTGTTCGGTTGCGGGACGGCATGTACAACACCATTGTCGCCGAAACTGACATGGATTGCAGTTCCAAACGGAAGCCGTTCTAGCAGGTAGGCGAGTTGATCAATCGCCATATCACCCGTTCCCAATTCAATGTCATTGAATCGACATTTCGCACCCCCGATGTGCGCACTCGTGTCTAGCGGATCATAGTCATACCACATGATGCGAATGGCGAACCGTCTCACCCACAACCCGCTCGTGGGTGAACGCACTGCTGGCAGATACCAACCGGAGTTCAATGCGGCCTCCAGCACCGCCTCCGGCACAATCGCACTGGCATCGACGCCGGAATTGGCCATGACGGGGTTCTCACGCCGCATAGTCGCGCATCCTTGGGAAAATACCGTCAAGCTAAACAGTATGAGAACTTGCGCAAGTTGCAGTAGCGTCTTGGCTTTCATCCATGCACCTCAGTCAGTTCAGCACGGGCAGTTGTCGCGCGATCCGTATCGATAGCGGAAAGAATATCCAAAACTATCGTCGGCGGGCGCGAATGCAACTGAAAACCGTGGGTGCGGCAAGATGACGCTGTGCTAAGGGAGAAGTCGTCGCGGGACTTTCAGAGCGGGACAGCGGCTATGTTGCCTGCGACAAATTGGTCTCGTGCGGGCACTTTGATTCCAATCATCGTTCATCTGCGTACCTCAGCTCAAACAGCCGGATCGGGGTTGTTCGGGTGGGGACGGTCTGGGTGTGGCGTTTGAGCGTCCAGCGTTTATCGGCGATCCAGTCGAGCCAGATGTCGCCGGTCTGTCGGCCGGGCTCGCCGAGGATGATTTTGCCATTTTTTGCCAGGTGACGCCTGAAAAACGCATCGAGATGGCCCCATTGGCTTCGCTCATACAGCACGTCCGAGCCGATGATCAGATCAAACCTTTGCTCCAGATCATCCGATTGCCAATCGACTCTTCTGGCGCGGACGCGCGGGTTGTACGATAGTCCATTGAGCAGGGCAAACAGCAGCGACTCGGATTCGATGTCGGCAAAGGTGACATCCGCCCCCAACATCGCCGCCACCGTCCCCGCCAGGCCCATGCCGCATCCAAGATCGAGAACGGAGTGGGCGGTGAGCGGTGGGCAGTTGGCAGGAGAAGACGTGGCATTTTCTGCATTGAACTGCCTACTGCTCACTGCCGACTGCCCACTTTCGGCTACCAGCCACTGTCCAACGCCGATGGATGAGTCCCAAAGTTCGGCCCAGTAGGGGAGGCCGAGCTGGTCGCCGTGGATGCGCTGGCCGGTGAGGCGTTCGTGGCGGTCGATTTTGTCGCACAGTTCGTTCAGCACCGTTTCCGGGTCACGCACGCGCGTGAACATCACCCGCAGCGGGCCGACCGGGACGGGTTCCTGGACGATATCGAACCGCGCCCGCAATCGGGCTTCGAGTCGCGAAATACGTTGTGCCGTTTTGGGGTCGATCACCCGTGATTAACCCCTCAATCGCGCAAATGCAACGGATGACCCGATCGTGACGCTCGAATCACACGTTTTCCATCATTTTGCCAACCTTTGTCGATCCCGAGCGTCTAATCAATGGCGCACCCTCTTGTCCCAGACACGGTGCGCGAGGATAATGTCTAAATTAGCCAAACTGGTGGGTGGTCTATGAGCCAAATTGACACGCATGTTCGTCGGGTACGCAACAAGCTGGCGCTGGCGGAGTTTGTGCATCTGTGGGCACAGTCGCTGCTGGTCGCGACGATCATCGTGCTGGCGTATGTGCTGCTGCGACAATTCACCCTCCTCAAACTGCCCGGCGAGCGGTTCTGGCTGATCGGGCTCGCCTCGGTCACGTTTCTCTACGCCCTGAGCATGGCGATCGCCCGCCGTCCGGGCGCGATGCTGACCGCAGTCGCGATTGACGACCGCCTCGGACTTTTTGAAAAGTTTTCCACCGCACTACACGCCCGCCGCAACCCCGACGCTTTCGCCCAGGCCGCCGTCCTCGATGCCGAGCAAACCGCCAAGACTGTTGATCTTCACAAGCAGTTTCCAATCAAGTTCCCCACGTCGTTCGGCTACGCGCTATTTGTCGCGATCGTGTCGGTCGGGCTGTTGGGAATGATCGAACCGCGCAATTTGTTCGCGTCGGACGATCCCCCGCCACCTGAGAAAAAGCCAGAGGAAAACAAAGCGATCGATCAGGCCCGGGACGCGATCAAGAAGACCATCGCCGCCATCGAACTGGCACCCAAAGCGGTGACCGACACCGAGGCGATCAAACTCGCCAAGGCCGAGTTGCGCGAACTGGCCAAGGCACCGAATCTCGACCCCAAGGCAGCCAACCGAAAAGCGCTAAGTGCGTTGCAGGACTTGGAGCAAGCCAAGCTGGAGGTCGCCAAGAGCCAGAAATTCGCCGACGCCCGCAACAACGAGAAGATGTTGGAGAAAATGGATCCCGGCGACGACGTGAAAGGCCCGGTCGCCGACGCCCAACGCGATATCGCCAAGGGCAATCTGGGTGGCGCGATCGAAAAGCTGGATGAAGTGGTCGAGAAGTTTGACCAGATGGATCCCAAGAAGCAGGAAGAGGCCGCCAAGCAGATGCAGCAGATGGCCAAACAGCTTCAGCAACTGGCCAACAATCCGCAGCAACAACAGCAGATGCAACAGAAGTTGCAGCAGATGGGCATGAATCAGCAACAGGCCCAGCAGGCGATGAACGCACTGCAGCAGGCCGCTCAGGGCAATCCGCAGGCTCAGCAGCAATTGCAGCAGATGGCGCAACAAGCCATGCAGCAAATGAACGGCGGTCAGGGACCGACCCAGGCGCAGCAACAGCAAGTCCAGCAGATGCTCAAGCAACTGCAATCGCAGGCCAACACGCAGGCGCAGGCGCAGCAGATGTCGCAGGCCGCCCAGGCGATGGCGCAGGCGATGCAGCAGCAGGCGAATCCGGGTCAGCCGCCGAATCCGGGGCAGCAACCACCGAATGGGCAACAGCCCGGACAGCCCGCCGCCCAGACGCCGCAACAACAGATGGCCAAGGCATCACAACAGATGCAGCAGCAGTTGCAGAATATGCAGGCGATCGCGCAGGATGCCCAGCAGGTGGCCGCCGCCCAGCAAGCCGCTGCCGCTGCTCAGCAGGCGGCGCAGGGCGGAGCGGGTGGACCGGGACAGCCAGATCAGGGACAAGGCCAAGGCAACAACAACGGTCAAGGCAAACAGCCCGGCGACAACCAAGGCCAACCCGGCGGCGGCGGGGAAAACGAAGGCCCGGGAGGCGGCATGATGGATGTCGCCGAAGCCCCCTTCACCACCAAAGAGGAAGTCAGTAAATCCAAAGACAACAAGGACGGCAAGATCATCGCCGCCACGTTCGTCAAAGCCGACGCCCTTCGCGGCGAATCCAAAGCCGCCGTCAAGGAAGTCGCCGAAAGCGCCGTCCGCGATGCCACCGACGAGGTCAATACCGAACGCGTCAGCCGCCAAGCCCAGAAAGTCGTCAAGGATTATTTCGGGTCGATGGGGGAATGAGATTTGAAATTTGGGATTGGTGGGTCGCGGGTCGTGGGTCGTGGGTCGTGTGGAATGCTGCTACGGTTTGAAATATGAGATTTGAGATTTTGGATTTTCCTTCTTTTTTCTTTTGAGCTCCCCATGATTTATCTGCGTCTATCTGCGTTCATCTGCGGTTTCATTCTCTTCTGCGGTTCGTCGTTCGCCGACGTCACGCTTTACACCAGCGTCGACGAACCGATGGCCAGGCCGATTATCGATAAGTTCGTCAAGGATACGGGCATCAAGGTCCGCCTGGTGACCGACACCGAAGCGACCAAGTCGATCGGTCTGGCCGAGCGACTTCGCGCTGAAAAGGACCGGCCGCGATGCGATGTGTGGTGGGGGAACGAACCGTTCCACACGGTGAACCTGGCCGAGGAAGGGATGTTCGAGCCGTACGAATCGCCAAGTGCGAAGGATGTGCGGGAACTATTCAAAGACAAGCAGAACCGCTGGGCGGGGAACGGGATTCGGGCGCGGGTGATCGCGATGCCAGAGACTTGGCAGTGGTCCTATGTGGCACAACCGCGAAAGCTCTCTGATTTCTTAAATGTCGAGTTCAAAGGCAAGATCCTCATGGGCAAACCCGCCGTCGGTACGATCGGCGGGCACGTGTCGGCGATCTATGCGGTGATGGGCACTGAAAAAGCGGATGGGTTCTTCAAAGGCCTGCGCGACAACGGTGTCGTCCTCGTCGGCGGCAACAGCCCCGTCCCGCAGCAGATCGCCGCCGGTAATTTGGAGGTGGGTCTGACTGACAACGACGACGTGTCCAACACCAAAGGCAACGTTGCGATGTCGCTCCCCGATCAAGGCGAAGGCGAAATCGGCACGCTCGCCATCCCGACCACCGTCGCGCTGGTCAAGCGAACCGACATCCAGGACGAATCGAAGAAGCTGATCGACTATCTGCTCTCGGCCGAGGTGGAGAAGGCGTTGATCGATGCGAAGTTCAGCGGCTGGAGCGTGCGGGCGAAGGAAGCGGACTTTCGAGCGATGAAGATCGACTATCTGGAGGTCGCCAAGAAGATGCCGTGGGCGGTGCGCCGAGCCGAAGCGATCCTGGCGGGGCAGGAACCGAAAGAGTAGCCGCAGATGAACGCAGATGAACGCGGATGAAGAATGGCGATCCCAATTAGTACTCTTGCGAAACACCAATTCTTTCCGTGGCACGGGTTTCCAACCCGTGTGCTGAACTATCTGCGTTTATCCGCGTTCATCTGCGGCTTGATTCTCCTCGCTGGTTGCCAGCAAAATAAAACCAACAAAAAAGGCGAATCGGCAGTTCGGGATTATTTTGATGGCGACTTTGCCCGGGCGATCGAAAAGCTCCAGCCCGTCGCCGCCAAGACCGACGAGAACTACGTCTTGAATAATCTCCGTCTGGCGTCCGTGGCATTGACGGCGTACGACCTAAACGAATCCGAGGCCGCCTTTTTGCGGGCGTGGGAAGTGATCAACGCCGGCGGCGTGAACTCCGGCGGGCGAACCGTCGCTGCCGTCTGGATCGACGAAAAACTCAAGATCTGGAAAGGCGAGCCCTACGAACGCGCCATGGCCAGCTTTTACCTGGGCCTGATTTACTACATCCAAAACGACTACAACAATGCCCGCGGCGCGTTCGAGAACGCCCTATTCAAGCTCCGCGATTACGCTGACCCCAGTAAAGAAAAAAGCGACTATACCGAGCAGGAAAGCACCTTTGTCCTGGCGCACCTGATGCTCGGGCGGACCTGGCTTCGACTCGGCCGCGAGGATCTGGCGAATAACTCATTCGACTTTGCCCGACAGCTTCAGCCGCGACTTTCCACATTGGCAGACGCCAAAGCGCACGCCGACAGCAACGTGCTGCTGGTCGTCGATTTTGGGTATGGACCTAAAAAGGTGACGGACTTTGATGGTGCGATTGTCGGCTTCGCACCGTCGCCCCAAAGTGCCGGCGCGATGCCCGTGCCGCGTGTCACCGTCGATCAGTTTGAATATCCGCTCAACGGGCTTGGCGAGCCGACGATCGACACGCTGGCGATGGCGACCGACCGTCGCTGGCAAAGCATCGACACCATCCGCACCACAAAGTCTGCGATCGGAACCGGGCTGATCGCAGGCGGCGTGGGGTATGGCGTTTATCGGGGTGCCAAGGGCGATTTTGAAGCCCAGGACGCCGCGATCGTCGCCGGGCTGATCGGTGCCGGTGCGCTGCTCAAGGCCACCAGCCAGGCCGACGTGCGACAATGGGAAATGGTCCCGCGCACCGTCTACCTTTTGCCGCTGCGACTATCGCCCGGCAGACACGATATCACCGTCAGTTTTCCGCAGATGGGCGGCCTGCAACAATCGTGGCGCGGGCTGATCGTGCCCGCCACCGGCGAAACGACCTACTACATGCGCATGAACCGCTGGTGGCCCGGCCCGTTCGACTGGCCGCCGCAGTTGCTGGGCGACAAGGATGATGTGGGGGGCCTCAAATGAATCTGTCGCAACTGCGTTTTGATACGCCCCTGGGCGAGATGATCGTGATCGCCACTGACAGCGGCGTGCGGCTGATCGATTTTTCCGATCGGCGCGATATCGCCCGGGCGATCGAGCGGGTGAACCGTCTCGCTCAACATAAGACGAGCGACCATCAGGCGAACGACCTGGCAAACGTCGCTCGCCAACAGGTGCGCGAATACTTCGCCGGACTGCGCACGACCTTTGATCTTCCGATTGATCCGATTGGAACCGAATTTCAAAACCGATGCTGGCAGGCGTTGATCACCATCCCGTTTGGACAAACCCGCAGCTACACCCAGCAGGCCGGGCAGATCGGCTCGATCGCCGCCGTTCGCGCCGTCGCACAGGCGAATGGACAAAACTTCTGTGCCATCGTCATCCCCTGCCACCGCGTCATCGGGCATCGCGGCGACCTCCGCGGCTACGGCGCGGGCATCGAACGCAAACGCTGGCTCATCGATCACGAATCCCATCTGGTCGATCAACGCAACGCCGATCCGTGCCAGATCCCTTCAACCCTCTTTGTTGGCCGGTAGAATAGTCGCGATGCAGCAGACGCCTTTTCTCAAGACCCTGGGCACGATCGCGGTGGCGATGATCATCGTCAGCGTGCTGTTCTATCGCGGGTGTCAGTCTCGCTACGGCGATCCCGACGAGGCCCGCCGCGTCTCCCACCCCGCCGGGTTTTCGATCATCATGCCCAAATCGTTCACGCATTTTCCGATCCCGCTATACGACGGAAAAGGCGACGGGACGTATACGATTTCGATGCTGGAGGATAAATCGGAGATGATCCCGGCGTCGCTGTCGGTGACGCGCCTGCCCTCCCCGCCGCCGGAGGATTGGCTCGCCAAGCAGGGCAAGGTGGAGAAAACGACGTTCCAGACCCGCCCCGCCATCCGCGTCATCCGCGAAAAAAGCCGCGACCGCGAAATCTCCCTCTTTTTCGAACACGCCGGCCGCTGGTACCGCATCACCCTTGGCACGCCCAACGAACTGGAATGGGATGTATTGTTGCCGTTTGCGAATACGTTTAGGGCGGAGGGGAGCGAGAACTCGCCCACGACCGCCCCATAATTGATTTTGGCACGTTCCGCATGCTTCGGGCGATCGACGATGATGTTTTGGTGTATACTCCCCTATTAGAGGAGCCGGGCATGGCTGAGATCACACGCGCGTATATTCTCGCGAAAAACGAACGGCGAAACATCGACCGTAGTGTGGCCGCGCTGGTGAAGCTGAATATCCCGACGACCGTACTAGATTCTGGCTCAACTGACGGCACCCAAGACGCCGCAAAGGCAGGCGGTGCCGAGGTTCGCGATTTCGTCTACGTCAATCACTGCGAGTCGTACAACACCATCCTCCAATGGCACAAATCGGATGAAGTCATCGCTATTCTCGACGCGGATATGCGAGTAACCCCAGAATTAGCAGATGACGTCAATCATGCCTTTACTGATCACGCGGCGATTGATGCGGCAATTGCACCCGTTGAAATGTATTGGGATGCTCGGCCACTACGCCACAGCAGCCTATATCCTCCAAAGCCGCTTGCATTTCGTGGCGGTAGACCGCTCTTTAAGCCCGCTGGTCACGGCGAGCAACTCATTTTAGGCCTGAGTACGACGTTGCTCCGTAGCAAATTGATTCACGATGATCAAAAGTCGCTTGAACTGGTCCTTGCTAATCAAGTTCGGTACGCCCGCGACACAGTCCGCCGTGCACAGAGTGGGAACCTGCGGTTTAAAGACAAACTGCGTCTCAAAACACCTATATACATGATCGGCTTGCCGCTATTCGCTTACATCTTTCGCGGGGGATTCCGCGACGGCCGAACCGGCATCGTCTACGCACTGGACCGGCTGATCGCGGAGGCGATAACACTCCGCGAGGCAAATTCTCAGAACGATCAATCCCAAGTGGCAAAACAGGACAAGGGAACCAATGCGTGAAAGTCGCCCGATGAGGATCACTATCGTGACAGGTCCATGGCATTCGATGCCGCCTGCGCCATGCGGCGCAGTCGAACGGCTCTGGCATGGACTGGCGAATGAGTTCGCGCAGCTAGGCCACGACGTCGTATGTATTTGTCGAAGCTACAAATCGTTGGCGAGTTACGAAAAGCCGCGGGACAATCTTACGTTCATACGACGTACTAGATTGTCCGCAACAGGCAAACTGTCACGCGACATATTGAAAGACCTTTGGTACACGACCCGCGTAATACCCGTGCTGCCTCGAGCGGACATACTCGTCACAAATAACGTCTGGATGCCCGCGGTCTGCCCGCGACTATCTTCCAGATGGGGGAAGGTAGTACAGAATGTAAATCGGATGCCCAAAGGGCAAATGAAATACTATTTGCGATGTGCTCGACTTTCGGCAGTCTCCAAATCGGTGGCCGAGCGAATTGTGACGCAATGTCCGGCTGCCCAGGCCATCACCACTGTCATTCCCAACCCGATCGATACCACAGTATTCTCGCCCAATTTTGGAGTCGTTAAGGCGCATAGTCCTGATGCGCCTTACCTCCTTTACGCCGGACGATTGAACCAAGAAAAGGGGATTGAGACCTTGATCAATGCCTTCCGTCTCGTGTCGCCCGATTTGCCCACATTGCGATTGAGAATTGTCGGGCCAGTATCGATCCAAGGGGGCGGGAGCGGAAGCGATTATTTGTCAAAGCTGCGCTCTTTGGCGGCGGGCTTACGCGTCGATTTCCAGGATGCCGTCTGGGATCGGAAACAGCTAGCGGACCTATTTCGCAATGCGTCTGTTTTTGTCTATCCGTCGATCGCCGCAGAAGGGGAAGCCCTGCCCGTCGCACCGCTTGAAGCGTTGGCATGCGGCGTGCCGGTCATTGTTAGTGCGCTTCCGCAGTTCTCGGACTATCTTGAGGACAATGTCACCGGGCTTGTCTTTAATCACTTGGATCCGCAGCCCGAACTCGCGCTCGCAACTTGCCTGCATAAGGTTCTGAGCGACTCGCATCTCTCGGATCGATTGACGCAAGCAGGTGCTTTGGTCGGAGCACGATTTGGGTATCCAGAAGTGGCGAAACAATATCTTGCAGATTGGCAGACGCTTGTAGCGCCTTGATCGTAAATCATTCGTAGTCCAAACGAACACTGCAAGTCCAACTGAAAAATAACTATGGAAGATTCATCAACCGAAGTGCAGGAGTACGATCGACGCTGGGCTAGTGGTCACGCCTATAGCGGCGGACACGCAGGATATACCCAGAACTTCTTGCAGTTTATGCGCCGATGGCTACCCAAACCTTCGAATTCGTTGGCTCTTGATGTTGGTTGTGGGGCAGGCTTTTTCTCCAAGGAACTGGCTAGCCGGGGATTCCTTATCGAGGGTATTGATCTGTCTCCCGTAGCCCTGAGCCACGCACAGGAAGCCGTTCCGACCGGCCATTTTTCGGCACACAATCTTGCTATGCCGTTACCATTCCCGAACGCTTATTTTGACGTAGTATGGTGCTCAGAGGTTCTTGAGCACCTGTTCTCGCCCGCCTTCGCGTTGGCCGAGTTCTCGCGGGTTCTTAAGCCAAATGGGCGGCTGCTCGTCACCGTACCGTATCACGGCCTGCTGAAGAATCTGGCGATCGCAGCGTTCGCATTTGATCGGCATTACGACCCAGAGTACCCCCACATACGCTTTTTCACGCAACGCACACTGGGACGACTCACATCAACAGCCGGATTCGCAATCGACGAGTTGTCCACCTGCGGCTCAAATCTGGGCATCCGAGATTGGTTCTTTCCAACCAACCTGCTCCTCGCGGCGCGACGATTAGACGTGACTAAGCTCGGGGATTAATTCGGCGACTTTCGCTCAAGTCGCTGCAAGTTACGCCCGCTTTTGACGCATTGCCGTCGCTGACGCACTCAAGTCGTTGGGGGTGTCTGAAATGGCGAGCAAAGCTTTCCAGTTACGATCGGACCCAACAGCATTCTGTCATGCAGTTGCAGGTCTTCCGACCGTACAAATCGGTCACCTATTTTCTTCGCAGGAACGCCGGCGTGAATCTAGTAAGGGGGTACATCCTTGGTAACGACCGCGCCAGCC
>JBGSMH010000297.1:0-3594 GCA_041740275.1 Phycisphaerae bacterium | reverse complement strand
ATCAACATCACCAAGGAAACATCAGGCAATGAGGTCTATGCCCGCGCACTGGCGAAGGTGCATGATGCGATTCGCGAAGGCGAATCGATGGCCGACCCGCTGCGTGCGACCAAGGTCTGCGACGCGATCGTGGTTAACATGATCGACGTCGGCGAGGAAACCGGCGATCTGGACAAAATGCTGATTAAGATCGCGGATAACTATGACAGTGACGTGGACGTGCTGGTCGGATCACTGGTCAGTATTCTTGAGCCGGTGATGGTCGTGGTGCTGGGTGTGATCGTCGGCTTTATCGTCATCGCGTTGTTCATGCCAATGGTGTCGCTGATCCAAGGCATGTCCGGCGGAAACAAGTAACGTCGCGGCAGAGCGTGGCGATTTGCGTCCGCGATTCGGAGGAACCCTTATGTTGATCCCAACCGGCCATGCCAGGCGACCGTCAGTCGCAAAACGACTATCGCAAAACGCGGGCTTTACGCTCATCGAATTGCTGATCGTGATCGGGATTATCCTGATCCTGATCGGCATTCTGCTGCCCACGGTGACGCAGGTCCGCGTCGCCGCCCAGACCGCCAGCACTCGCCAAATGCTCGCGAGGATCGAAACGGGGATTCAGACCTATTACACCAATTTCCTTGCCTATCCCGGCCCCTTTGCGAACGGGCAGATCGGCACGACGCCGACGCTGGGCACCGAAACGCTTGCCTATCGACTCGACGGCACGGTCGATACAACTGCGGTCAATATCACATCGACTGAAAACCTGTTTCTAGGCATCGTGGGTGGGCTGAAGACGTCCACAACCGCACCCAGGTTTCTTGCGGATATCAGCACGACCTCCTTCCCGACCGGCGCAGCATCGCTGAACCCTGCAAACCCAAAGAAATACCAGACATATATCGACGTCTCGCCACAGGAGACCACTGCCCTGACCACCCCTCGCTATTTTCCGACAAATGCCAAGGGGTTCGGTGGCTCGGCGGATACCAATATCCCCGAGATTATGGACAAGTATTCTCAGCCGATGCCGATTCTGTACCTTCGAGCGATGCGTGGGAACGGAGGCGTCATCGACTCGACCAATAACCTTCAATACAATTTCTCGCACTTGGCGCCCTACGGATTCACCAGCATCGACGCGGCCTACGCGCCTGCCGCCGCCGACAGGCCCTATGCTTATTTTGGCAACCCGACGATCACTGGCACACCCTTGAAAAAGGACGAGTTCATGCTGATCAGCGCCGGCCCGGACGGCAAATATGGGACAAACGATGATGTGGTCAACTTCCGCTAATCTTCGCCGGGCTCGACGATCCGCTTTTACGCTGATCGAGTTGCTGACCGTCGTCGGCATTCTGGCACTACTGATCGGCATTTTGCTGCCGGTGATCCTGACCGGTATCCGAACCGCAGAACGCGCCCGTGGGTCGGCGGACCTGCAGGCAATCGCAACGGCGCTGGAAGCCTACCATAGCGAGTTTGGCGATTACCCGCGATCCAGCAACCTCGACACCGCTCCCATCATCGCAGGCAGCCAGGTTCTATTGGAAGCCCTCATCTCCCCCCGCGACGACGACGGCAAAGCCGGACCCGGTTTCCGCAAACGTCCCGGTGGGCAGGGACAGGTCTACGGCCCATATCTTCCGTTGGATAAGTTTAAGTCTTCCAACACGCAGTTGTTCGATCGTTTCGGCCAACCTATTCTCTACTATCCCGCTAGACCGGTGAAGCCAAACATTGGTATTGTCGGCGGATTCATAGCGCCAAACTCAAATTCGCTTTACGACAGTCGATATGGCAGCGGTCTGCTGACGGAAGCTCAATTGAGTATCATGATGGGCGATCTCTCAGTGAACGGTGCGATCGACAACTTAATTCCACAAGTTTCGGAGACCCCTGCCTATACAGGACCGTTTCTTCTCATCTCTGCCGGATCAGATACAAAATTCGGTACGGGGCACCAAACAATAAATCCATCGTCCGCTTCCGATCCGACTCCATGGATATTCACCAACTTCGGTTCCTTGCCTCCTTTTGCTGGTGGCCCCGAAGGTGCTGCACGCGCAAATAGCTTCTCGGCGACCAAGTCTGACGATGTAACGAACTTCAAATGACGGATGACGCGGGGAGTGACCGTGCAGAACGCGACATTCCACATTCCCCACACTCGCCAATCCGCTTTTACCGTGCTGGAACTGCTTACCACGCTCGCATTGCTTGTCGTGATGTTGGGGTTGATGGTCAGTTTGGCGCGGTATGTGCGATCGACCGCCGCCGACCGGATGACGCGGGGGATGTTACTGGAACTGGACGCCCAATTGTCGGCGTACCATTCCCGTTTTGACGCATACCCCAAGGCCCCCACCATCGCCGACAACGCCGACGAAACCACCTTTGCCGGGCTGATCAAGAGCGAAAGTACCGGCGTATTGCGACTGTTCGAGCAATCGCGGCTTGCGATCGATGAGCGACCCGCCCCCGCACCCTTGCCAGGCGGCCTGACCGACGCCTGGGGGCGTCCGATCGGGTATCTGTCGCAACATCACCCGCTGATCGGGATGGCACCGCAGAATCGGCCTTTCTTCTTTTCGGCGGGCCCGGACGGGCGATATCTCACAAGGCAGGATAATCTCTATAGTTATGAGCAAATTGCCCCTGCACCCGCCCCAATTGACACACTCAAACGGGTGGACAACGCGAATACTTCAAACGGCGGAGACTGATATGGTTTTACGATTGACTCACAATCCCGTATTCGCGGTTCGGCCCATCGCGATTGGCGCAAAATGGCCAAATACGTTGCGCCGGTCCGGCTTCACCCTGGTGGAGCTTCTGGCGGTGCTGGGCATCATCATCTTGCTGGTCGGGATTGTCTTCGTGGCGCTCAATGTCGTGTACAACAACGCCGCCACCAGCCAGACGCGGGTGGCGTTGGATACCGCACACGGGCTGTTGGTTGAATACGAGACGATTAATCCGCTAAAGAATGCGCCTTATTACAGCGCGTCTGTGGATAGCACTGCAACGCTGCCACTACCTCTGCCGGACCCAAAATACAGCCTTACCGGCGTCGCGATGGCCGACCTGTTGAAGGTTCCTGCCAACCGCTCTGCTGTCGAGAAAATGGCGTCCAACACCATCGCAAGCGTCACGGCAGAGTATCCGCTAGGTGTCGGTGCGGTCTCCTACACCCACCCGGTCCCGCTTGATGGTTGGGCCAAACCGATCCTCTTTGTCGGCACCGGCGGACTGACCAAAGTCACGCGCACCGGCGTCACCGGCGTTTCGACGATCACGGCTCCGACCAATCGCCCCTTCTGGGTGTCGGCCGGTCCAGATGGTTTATTCAATACGCACGATGACAACGTCTACTCGTTCGAGAATTGATCCATGAAAGCTCTTCACCACAATCTCGATCATTCGCAACGCGCAACCTCGCGTCGTCTGTCCGGTTTCTCACTGACCGAGATGCTGGTCGTGATCGGCGTGATGGTTCTGCTGCTGGCGATTGCGGTACCGTCGTTCCGCTTCCTGACCGGCAGCAACAGCATCGGCGGTGCGACCAACGTCGTCAGTGCCGCCCTGGCCCGGGCC
>JBGSMH010000296.1:0-7217 GCA_041740275.1 Phycisphaerae bacterium | reverse complement strand
CTGGCCGAACTGGTCGACGGCATGCCGATCAGCGATATCGGCGTGCTGCGGCAACTGACCAAACGCATCCGCACCCGACAAGCCAAATCAGGCGCGGCCAAAGCCAAGACTACGGGTTGAGATTGGTATGTCACCTTGACGCGGGTTCGATTTTGCTTGGAAACCGCGATGGCTGGGGTATGATCAACGCATGGTTCGGTTGAACATCGAATTATCCGAGGAAACCGCAAAAATGCTTCGCGAACAGGAGCATCGGGACGGACGCACCGCCGACCGAATCGTTGGTGACCTCGTCGAATCGCGTTTCCGTCGACTCGCGGCGTTTCGCCAGCTTGCCGACATCACCTCCGCCGACGTCATGAAGAGCGGACTCACGGACGATGAGTTGGCCGAGTTCCTCGAACGTCTCAAGCACCAGCGTCGCGGAGTCTCGTACGATGTCTGATCCGCTCCCGACGGTGATGCGCGTCGTGTATGACTGCAACATTTACTTGCAGTCGCTCATGTCCCGCACCGGTCCGGCGGCTGCTTGCATCGAGCGAGCGATGTCTATAAGCAGGTGCTGAAGAGGTGCCAGATGCCAAAAAACGAGCTTGTGTTGCCAAATTACGATCGTAAGCTAGCGGCGAAAGATGCCGACTTCCGCAGTGGTCTCGTTGCGGCAAAGAAGGGCGAGGTCAAAAAGGCATATAAGCACTTCCTCGATTCGCATCGGAGCGGCAACACTGACGCGACCTATTCTCTTGGGTATTGGCATCAATCGCGGTTGATTCCGAAGGCAAGTGACACAGAAGCCGCGAAGTACTACCGGATCGCCGCTGCACACAAGCACACTGCGGCGACTTTCCATCTGGCTTCTGCGTACAGTGATGGACGAGGGGTGAGGAAGTCGCGTCAGATCGCTCGGCGTTGGTACGAGCGGGCGGCCCGGCTTGGTTCAGGAGAGGCGATGTTCAACTACGCATTGCTTTCTCTTGCGGCGGACGAAGACTTGGCGAATGCGAAGCGATGGTTGCGTCGCGCAGCCAAAGCTAAGGTTGGCGGGGCGAAGAGTCTGCTTCGCAGCGTTGAGAACGGTGATCGTATTATGCTTCAAGAACCAGATAATGTGTGAAGCAAGCGAACTTGGAACACGGGTTGAAAACCCGTGCCACTTTAAGTATTGCAGTATAGTGTCTCTCCGCTACGGCGATTCAGTGGTGATTCGCTTGAGCAGGTTGAAAAAACCGCGCTTGCGGTCGCTGCTGATTGACCAGTCGACGGGCAGGGATTGGTAGCCTTCCTTGAACGTTTCGCCTTTCATGCGGAAGTCGAAATAGCCCCAGGACGCGTATTCATCCAAGGCGGCCAGGAAGTTGTTGTCGGGTTTGTCGAAGTCGAAATGGTCGTCTTCGTTGATGAGGATCGGCTGATTGTTGTAGCCCTCGGTGGCGCGGGTTTTTTGGATGATTTGGCGGATGCCGTCGGGCTGATGCACGCCGTTGCCGTGCAGGAGCAGGAAGTCGGCGGATTTGAGCAGGTTGGTCGGCGGGGTCTTGCCGCCCAGTTGGCTTGTTGAGACGAGGAACTTTTTATTCGATCGGCTGCGGACCCGCTCGATCAATTCGTGCGCGCGGGGCAGTTGGAGGATCGGCGGATACCCGGGGTGGCCGGACTCGTTGGCGATCTCGATCAAAACATTGGTATACCCCTGTTTGATCAGCCAGTCGGTGGCGTTATCCGTCGCCCGGATCACCGCCGCCTCGTCCTTGAAGTGGGGGGCCTGTCCGAAATAGAAATATCCGACGATCGGCACCATGCCCAGTTCATCGGCGCGGTCGAGGATCTTTGCCAGGCGTTTGAGATAGGCGGGTTTGAGTTCGCCTTCGGGCGTGAACGCGCTGTTGCGCCAGGGCTGGTTTTTGCTGTAGCCCTCGGGCGATCCGCCTTGCAGATTGATCGTAAACGACAGCAGTCCGTGCTCACGCCAGATGGGCATGTTGCGGATGAAATCATCGGTGTTGCGGTCGGCGTCAAAGGCGGTGCCGTCGGGATACGTCCAGCGGGTGCGGGTTTCGGGGTTGTCATCGTCAAAAATTCCCTGCACCATCCGGCTATTGAGCAGCAGGCCCTCGATCTTTTTCCCTTCAAAAACCCGGCTTGGATAGGTGAGTTTGCCGTTGATCAGGAATTGGCGTCCTTCGATCGAGACCCGCGTCTTTCGCACCGGCCCATCCGCCGCCAGAACCGGGGCGATCAGGACCAGCATCAGCAGCAGAACGACAATCGGGTAGGCAGTCAGCATGTCGGGATTATCGCTGGGGGAGGGGGCTTGGGAAAGCATACCCGAAAACTAACTAACCACAGAGACACAGAGGCACGGAGATCAACTTGGCAGTTCTGAACTGCTCTCTGTGTTCTTTGTGGCGAATGTTTTCAACGCATTCTCGTACTCTACGCCGGGATGTTAATCGTCAGGTCTTCGATGTCGTAGACTTTGTTTGTACGGGCTTCGAGATAGGCCACGTCATTTCCTTCGCCGCCGAGCAGGGTGTTGCCGATGGCGTTGCGGGTGAGGTGGAAGATATCGTCACCGGCGGCGGCCTCGTAGCGGTTGAACTGTCCGTCGTTACTGAAGGTGTCGTTGCCGTCGCGGCCGAACACGGTGGTGTAATAGGCGCGGCCGGTGGAGGTGTCGTTGCCGTCGCCCAGATCGACGCGGGCATCGTAAAGATTTCCATTGACCGCGCCGGCGGTGACGTGATCGTCGCCGCTGCCGGTGTTGACGGTGGTCGTCAAGCCGCGATCCTGCCACTGCAACGCGAGGACGACGGTGTCGTTGCCGTTGCCAGTGTCGATGGTCGTGCCGATGGCTTGACGCGTGTAGACATAATCGGCACCGCCGCCGGTCTGGATCGAACCTGGGCCGGGGTCGATGACATACACCTGATCGTCATTCGCTCCGCTGACGACCGTATCCCTGCCGTGACAGGCGATGAATTGTGCATCGTCGGTGATCAGATCAACCTTGTCGGCCGCAACGATAAAGCTGCTGGGCAGACCGGCGATGCGAACCGTGTCGATCAACGTGGTATCGGCGACTTCGTCATTGGTCGTACGCAGATCGACTTCGACGCTCCGCACGCTGGCCAGACGATAGCTGGTGACAACGCCGTTCAGATCGACGACCACGCTCTGGTTCTGCACGCTGACGTTGATGTTGTCGGCGTTGGCCGTGCCGTTGATAAACAGCACATGCTTTGCGCCACGCACGATGGGCTGACGCGCGGCGATGCGGGTGAGCAGGGGGATGACTTTGTGATTGGCAGCTTGCGCGTACCCGATGGCGGCGATGCGACCGTCGTCGAGCACGACGATACTGCGGGTGGAGTGGAGCTTGCGACGCTCAAAGAAGGGGGTGGCGGGATCGTCGGCGACCCTTTGCCCGCCGGTGACGGCATCGGCGATGCCATCGTCATCAAAGGTTGTATCCAGCGATCCGTCGGTGTTGAGTCGCTGGTAGGCGCTTTCGGTAACGAAGACGATTTTGTCGGTGCCGGGTTCGATCTCCAGATCGTTGATCCAATCCCGCTCCGGGCCACCAAAAAAGCGTGGCCGACGCGTGGTGATGCTGGCATAGCCGTTATTGGCGAATGTGGTATCGATCGATCCGTTGGCTAATAGTCGCTGCACCGCCAGCACCGAGCCTTCTTCCCAGTTCGCGCGATGCGTGTAGCTGGCGACGACGATGCGCCCGACGGAATCGATGCGAAACGCCGGGACCACCGCGCCGGTGTCGGTGGGAACAAGCGTAAGCGTCGCCTGCCCGGCGGTGCCGAACGACGCGTTTAGGACGCCGCCAGAGTCGAAAGCATAGAAGATCGCAAGCGACGATGTGGAACTGGTGCGGCCGACGATAAGCGAATCGTCAGGCCCGACTTCGACACCCACCCAGCGGCGGGACTTGAGCGCCTGCCCGCCTTTGATCGTCACCGCGCCATCGACGCCGAAAGAGGCATCGACCGCACCGGCGGCATCATAACGGCGAATCGTCAGCACGCTTTTTTGATCGTGAATGGCTTCTGTGGTGAGGAGGACCCGGTTTTGCGAATCGACTTTCAGATCGATCAGGCGAATGATGGCGTTGTTGATCGGGACGATGACATAGATGCCGGACGGGGCGAACTGCTTATCCAGACCGCCATCGGCACGCAGCGCGAAACACCGCACGACATCGCCATCCTGAATCGCGATGATCGCCCGATTGTCGGATGCCGTCGCCGCAAGCACGGTCCGGTTGGTTGTCTTGCCCAAGGCCGCGACGCCTTGGTTGGCGTAGGTGGTATCGACGCCACCATCGTAGTTGAAGCGGATCAGTTCCCAGACGGGCGAGGCATCGGTGGATTTGCCCAGTGCCAGCATTTTGCCATCGCCGGTTGGCATGAGCGAAGCCGTGATGTGCAGGCCGAGTCCGACGATCCCCGCATTTTGAATGGTCGGGTCCGCCGCCATCGACGCCAAAAGCCGCCGAGTTTCGAGCGACTCACATAACGCGTAAGACATGATGCGATCCTTCACCCTCGGAAGAACTGCAATCAAAGACGCCGTGCGGTTACCAATATATCAACAATTTCAGATTTGAGCGGGATGGGGATGCGAAGGGGTGCGACAAAAAGACGCAGGGGAGTTGTTACCATCGTTACGGACGGCGCAGGTGACGATTTTCGAGTGGGGAGGGGTGTGGTAAAGTCGAAGAATGGGAACAGCCATGGTGATCGAACAGACGTCTGATGCGGTCAGGATTCGTCGCGACCCGGCGTCGCCGCCGCTGATTGAGCACAAGGCCACCCACGGGGAACGCCCTTATTTCCATCCGCTGATGGCACCTGATGGAATCGGCGTGGCGACCGAAGACAAACCGGCCCATCACCTGTGGCAGCACGGGTTGTATTTTGGATTGAACGAGGTCAACGGATTCGGATTCTGGACCGAAGGCTTGTCAGAGCCGACCAAGGCAAAGGACGGCAGCATTCGGTGTACGGGCGCAACGATCGATCCGCAACGGTCGAGTTGGACCGTCGCATCGGACTGGCTCAGTCCAACAGGGCAAACGCTGTTCGCCGACACCGTACGCACGCGGGCCACGTTGGAGGCAGATGCGTACGCACTGGACATCACATGGACCTTGCGTGCCGTAGTCGATGTGCGCTTCGGCAAGTATGCCTATGGCGGGCTGTTTCTTCGGATGCCGGTGTACGCGGACCGCAACGCGCATCTGCTCACCAGCGAGGGGCTGACGAAGCCCGCCGACGCCGACGGGAAGTCTGCCCGGTGGACGGCGGTTTCGGTGAGATTGCTGGAACGGGCGTCTCTATCCCCCGACGCCCAACAGGTCTGTATCGCACTCATGGATCATCCGAGCAATGATCAGCACCCGGTTCCCTGGCGAACGGATGCTGGGTATGGTATCGGTCCGAGCCGATGTGTCGCTGGCGCGTGGGAATTGAAACAAGGCCAGAGCGCGGTCTTCCGGTACCGCGCGGCCGTTTGTGTCGGAACGCCGGACGCCAATCGCCTCGAACGGCAATATCAGCTTTACTTGGGTGAATCACTATGAAACGTGCAGTCGTGGTCAGTAACACCTTTGACGGGACCTGGCCTTTCTCGGCGGATTTTCTCAAGGATAGGTGGCTGCGGGCGGGGGAGACGTTTGTTCGACTTTCGCACGGGGACGTCAGACCTTTGGGTGAACTGGGTTTGCCAGGCGACATCACGCAGTTGGTGTGCCTGGGGGTTTCGATCACGCCGCAGTGTGTGTCGAAGTTTTCGTCGCTCCGCGAGTTGGGCTTAACGAACCGACCGCCGAGCGAATCGCCCATTGCCGAGGCACTGCGAGAGCGCAACATCGCAGTCTACGCACCGCAAAGTGAGGGATTTTGGGGTCAATCGGTGTCGGAGTTTGCATTGGGATTGACCCTTGGCGGGCTTCGGCGGATACCGCAGACCTATGCGCAGTCGTTGACGTCCCACGACGTCTGGAAATACGCCCAGCCGGGCGGGGTGGGTGTGCCCGGCGCGCGCGGATCGCAGTTTGGCGACGATGTGAACTTCACCAACGGTACGATCGCAGGCAAGCGGGTGCGTGTGGTGGGGCTGGGCAACATTGGTTCGCGTTACGCTTCATTCTGCAATTTTCTGGGCGCGGATGTCGCGGCCTGGGATCCGGTCGCGCAGGAATCGGTTTTTCATCGCACTGGTGCCCGGCGGGTGCGAAGCATTCATGAACTGGTTCAGGATGCGGAGATCTTTGCCGCGATGTTGCCGCTGATTGATGCGACGCGCGGTATCGTCGATGCCGCTGCGATCGATGCGTTGCCGCGCGGCACGCTGGTGGTGCTGGTGACGCGGATGGGGATTTGTGATGCCAAGGCGCTACGTCGCCGCGTGATGGCCGATGAACTGGCGCTGGCGGCGGATGTGTTTGATGTCGAGCCTCTGCCGCTCGATGACCCGTTGCTCGGTCGGCACAACGTCATCCACACCCCTCACAATGCCGGCCGCACCATGGACGCCAATCACGCGTACATGAGCGCGATTGTTGATCAGTTTGAATTGAAACTACCGCCTTGACGCAATGCGCTCATCGCCTAGGCTTATTTGCCACCACAAGGAGGCCAATGGCCAACGCTCACTTCAACGGTCCGCTACGGGCTTGCAAGGATAATCCTCGCTACTTCACAGACGACACCGGCAAACCCATCCTGCTCACTGGCTGCCACACCTGGGCCAATCTGCAGGACCTGATGGTCCGACCCGAGGATAAGTTCAACTACACTGAGTTTCTCGACCTGCTCAGTTCCAACGGGCACAATTACATGCGGATGTGGCAGTGGGGCCAGTCGCAGTGCGCACCGTGGACAACCGATATCTTCATGGTCGATCCGCTGCCGTACCTGCGCACCGGGCCGGGCCTGGCGCGGGATGGCAAGCCCAAGTTCGACCTGACTAAGTGGAATCCGGCCTACTTCGAGCGTCTGCGGCAGCGCGTGGAGATGGCCGGCGAGCGGGGGAT
The DNA here is from genome assembly GCA_041740275.1 of Phycisphaerae bacterium. GTDB lineage: Bacteria > Planctomycetota > Phycisphaerae > Tepidisphaerales > Tepidisphaeraceae > BPJO01. Next base: position 166 of record JBGSMH010000296.1, on the reverse strand, counting down.
TTACGTCGCGCCCATGTTCTTTGAAGCCTGGAACCTCCGGTGGCCGATCCCAGAGGTCAACTCCTGGCATTTCCACGTCTATCATCCGGACAGCAACGTTCAGGGCATCGGCGGCGCGCCCGCCCCGGATGGCCGGCCGCGAATCTTCAGCCTCGATCTGCCCGAA
>JBGSMH010000295.1:0-3570 GCA_041740275.1 Phycisphaerae bacterium | reverse complement strand
AGGACCAGTGCAAGTCCGATCTGAAACAGCAATTTCTCACGGCCGGTGAGGCCTTGGCGTGAATTGCTCTGACGCCGGGCGGCGGTGAGCTTCAGCCAGTCGTCGACCGCGCCGATCGCGCCCAGCAGCGTCAGTGTCACCAACGCCATGATCACGTAAAAGTTGTGCAAATCCGCCAGCAATATCGCCGAGGCGACGATCGCGACGATGATGAGCAAACCGCCCATGGTCGGCGTGCCGCGTTTGTTGGTCATCAGCTCGTTCATGTGAGCTTCGTCGAAGTTCGCCAGGTCGCCGATCTTGGTGCGGCGTAACCATCCGATTACGGAAGGTGCCGCAAGCATCACCACAAGGAACGAAAAAAGCACCGACGCGACGGCCTGAAACGTGATGAACTGATGGAAGACACGCAAAAACCCGAAATGCGAGTTCTCGAGTGCGTCACGAAAATGACTGGTCAGCCAGTAGAGCATGCGGTTTCTCGATTATCTATTCGAACCGTGCGACGATCGCCTTTTCGATATTCTCCATCTTGATGGATCGTGACCCTTTAATCAGCAACAGATCGCCCGCGACCAATTGCCCAGCGATCGGCGCTGCGGCGTCGGATGATGTCGCGAACCAGTGCGGGGTCGCGCGATAGGCGTCGCCGACAAAGATCGCGGATGCGAACCCGAGCGACCCGACGAGTTGTGTGATCGATTCGTGCGCCGCCGGGGACGAATCACCCAGTTCGCGCATCTCCCCAAGGACGACGATCTTGCGTCCTGGCCAGTCGATTTCGCTCAACGTTTGCAGTGCGGCACGGACGGAGGTCGGGTTGGCGTTGTAGGCGTCGTTAATGAGCGTGATTGCCCCGACAACGCGTTTTTCCATTCGCATCTCGGGTACAGATGCATTCAAGAGGCCACGCCGGATGTTGTCGTCGCGCACCCCAAACTGGTGTCCGATCGCGATCGCCACCAGCGCGTTGGTGGCATGATGCTGGCCGATCTGGGGGATCTGGTAGGGGTGGTTTGAGTCACTCGATTGAGCGAAGAAAGTTGTGCCATCGAGCGTTGTACGGACGTTTTTTGCGATGATATCGCAGTTGCCGACGCCGAAGGTCATTGATGCAGGAAGCAGGGCGCGCAAGCCGGCATCGTCGCCATTGATCAGCACCCGTCCGCCCTCGCGCAGGCCGATTACGATATCGGCGTTTTCGCGTCGCACGCCATCGAGCGATTTAAAGAACGCCATGTGTTCTTCGCCGATGCTGGTGATGACCGCGACGTCGGGCTGACACATGCGCGACAGGTGAGCCACTTCGCCGGGATGGTTGGTGCCAACTTCGACGACGACAAAGTCGTCATCTGCTTCAACGCCGAACAACGTCAGCGGGACGCCGATATCGTTGTTGAAACTCTTGGGAGACATCGAGCCTTTGAGCGCCGTTGTCAGCACCGAATGGATCAGGTGTTTAGTCCCGGTTTTGCCGTTGCTGCCCGCGACCGCGATCACTTTGGTTCGGGCGAACTGCTCCCGGACAAATCGCGCCAAACGTCCCATCGCCAGGCGCGTGTCATCGACCAAAACGCAGGTCATTCCGATGATGTTCTTCGCATCCTGAGAATGCACGAGTGCGACTCTGGACCCGCCCGCGGCGGCATCGCTGAGTTTGTCGTGTCCGTCAAATGTGTCGCCCTTGATCGCGATGAAGAGGCTGTCGGGTTTCATCGCGCGGGTGTCAGTGCATACGCAGGTGATTCGCGCTTTAGCATCGCCACAGACGATGCGTCCAGCGGTGGCGTCGGCGATTTGTTGGGCGGTCAGAGGGATCATCACGCCCTCGCCGCGACAGTGACGGCGCGGGTCGCTTCTTCGACGTCGTCAAAGTGGTGTTTGGTCTGCCCGACAATCTGATAGTTCTCGTGCCCTTTGCCTGCGATCAACACGATATCCCCGCTCTGGGCGTCGCCGATCGCCTGTTCGATCGCGGTGCGTCGATCGGGTTCGACAACGATCTCGGTGCGATTTTCGATCGAAAATCCCGCGACGATCTCGCCGAGGATCGATTGGGGGTTTTCGGTGCGTGGGTTGTCGCTGGTGACGTAAATCGCGTCTGCGATTTGCTCGGCCACCCGTGCCATGCGCGGCCGCTTGGTGCGGTCCCGATCTCCGCCACAGCCAAAGACGACCCGAAGCTTATTTTTCGCCAGCGGCCGAAGCGCGGTCAGCACGTTGCCCAGCGCGTCATCAGTGTGTGCGTAGTCGACCAGCACCGCAAAGGGCTGACCGAGCGATACCGATTCCAGCCGCCCCGGCGCACCCGTCGCGTTTCGCAACGCCCCGGCGACTTGATGGATGGTCAATCCAAAAACTTCGCAGCACAACGCGATGGCACAGAGTGCGTTTTCGATATTGTGACGCCCGATAAGTTTGAGCGCGACTTCGGTCTTGCCGTCCGGGGCGTTGAGGATGAACGACGTGCCGTGCATGGTGACGGCATAGTCAACGGCCCGGTAGTCGGCGTCGGACTTGATGCCGAAGGTGACGATGCGTGCATCGCAATCGCGAATCATGCGTCGGTGATGCGGATCATCCGCATTGACCGCCGCCACCGCGTCGGCGGGGAGTTGGGCAAAAAGCCTGGCCTTGGCAGCGGCGTAGCTTTCCATCGTCTTGTGATAGTCGAGATGATCGCCCGTCAGATTGGTAAATCCGGCACCGGCGTAGCGGATGCCGGCGGTGCGGTGCTGGTCGAGTGCGTGGCTGGACGATTCGATCGCACAGGCCCGGCAACGGTGATGTTTCATCGCCGCCAGCAACTCGGCGACTTCGATCGCGCCGGGCGTGGTCATGGTCGATTCGATCTGCCGCGCCCCATCGTCAATCTCCACCGTGCCGATCATCCCGCATTTGCGATTCAGGTGCTGCAAAACATGGCGGATCAGATAGGTGACGGTCGTCTTGCCGTTCGTGCCGGTGACGCCGATGACGCTCAGATCGTGTGACGGATTTCCGTGAAACGCGTGCGCCAGCACCGACGCCGCGATGGCGGCATTGGGGACGATGATTTGCGGGATGGAAATCCCGTCGATGGGCAGTTGGGTAATGACCGCCGCCGCGCCGCGTTGCTCGGCGTCGCGGGCGAATTTCGCGCCGTCTTGCTGCGTACCCGGGCGGGCGATAAACAAATCACCGGCGCGGACGCGCCGAGAATCTTCGCTCACGCCGCTGATCGACGGGTCGGGTAGATCGGATAAATCGAGTGGGGGCTGGTGATACCGCAGTAGAGCGTGTAGCCGCACAGGAACCTCCTTGTTCCATCTTCGTCGGTCGTTTCTCGACCCGGCCGTGAGCGACAATCGTGACCGGCAACCGTGCCAGTCTGTCGACAGGGTGCAGACTATCACAGGCGTGATCGGCGGGCAACGATCGATCGGTCTTTGTGTTGTAACGCTGCGAAAATGTCACCTGTTTGACGCAATGAAAATGTCACTTGTTTCGGTCCTGTTATAGGGCTGTGATGGAGCATTTGACGATGAGCAGGAAAGAGCGTGAACGGTTGTGCATTTTTGAACAGGTAAA
>JBGSMH010000294.1:0-7266 GCA_041740275.1 Phycisphaerae bacterium | reverse complement strand
GTCGTCCCGTCGCGTTTGGCAAGCCGCAGATCGCCACGCGAGCGGTTGTAGTACGCGATCGCGTATCCGCCTTCATAGGCGACCATCGACGGATAAAGCCCGGTCGATCCCTTGGCATCGACCGTTTCGGTGATCCACTTGCCGTTGCGGGTGCGCCAGGCAAACTTCAGATCGCCTTTGTCTCCATCGCAGTACGCCACGGCCTCTCCGACAGCACTCAGATAGACGCCAGCGTTGCGGGCACTGTCGATCGTCTGCGTGCCGCTCCAACGTCCGTCGAGCCCGCGCTGTCGAAACCCGAGTGTGCGGGTGGCAGCGTCGTAGAAAAAGACATTGAGTTTTTCCGTCCCGTGTTCGCCGCTTTCGGTCAGGGCGTTCTGCTGGGCGTTGGGGATGAAATCGTCACGTTTCTCCGTGCCGTCGCCGGGCTGCAATTTGATCAACGTGTACTGAGCATCCTCGCCACCACTGCCCGCCACGCCGATGGTGAGGATCGACCCATCACGCAGGACGATCGGCTCAGGCGAATAAGTGATCGGTATCCCGTCGATATCGAGCGGGCGGCGATAGGGTTGGGTCTCCCAGCGACCATCACTCAGTTGCCGCACCTCGGCGATCCCGTCCGGGCCAGACCGCAGCAATCGGCCATCATTCAGACGCGAAAGGGCGAAGTAAAAGCCGGCCGAGTAGGATTCCCACACGTCATCCATCCGCACGATATTGGTCGGCCGTCCGCTGGGGGAGAGATTGAGAAACTGTTGGCGTCCGAGTGAGCGGAAGCTGAGAATCAGCGATTCGTCCGGGTTGCGGATCAATCCGACCGCCGAGTTTTCATACTGGCGCGCTTGTTGGTTCACAATGACGTATTGCCCGTCGCGTCCGAACCGGGGATCGGGCTGGCCGTTGGCACGAAGTCGCGTGACATAGGTGTAGCGGGCTCTGAACGACGTGCTGTTGTTGGCATTTGTAGGCGTCTGCAAATGTTCTTCGGTGCCTGCCATCAACAGCGTGCCATCTTCGCGCACGATGACCTGTTCAATCGTTCGTGCATAGGCCTTGGTGGTGTTGTTCACGTCCGACGGGATGAAAGCGTTCCCGCCATTGCCCCAGGCGGTATCGATAGCACCGTCGGGCGTCAGCTTAGTCAAGCGTGTGACAAACGTCTGCCCGGGGCGTTGAAACTGGTCGCTGGTGATCAGATAGATCGACCCGTCCGTACCAATCGCGGCGTCATAGCGGAGGTATAGCTCGTACCCGGTCGCGACCTTGAGCGTCGCCGTCCCGTTGACGCCGAACGTGGTATCGGTTGATCCGTCGGGATTGAGGCGGAAGACGCCAAAGCCTTCGGTCGGTTCGCCACCGCCGTAGCTGGAGTTTCTCTTCTCATAGCGATAGACCCCGACAATTTTGCCGCCGGGGGCTTCGAGTAGTCTTAGCGCGGTCACGCCGGGATCGACATAGCCGTTGGATCCGAACGATCGGTCGATGCGTCCGTTGGCGGTGAAGCGGATGAGGTCGAGGTTTTCTCCGTAAACGTCGTTGGTGCGGTCGACCATCGCGACGATGCTGCCGTTGGACTGTTCGAGCAGGACATGGTCTTGCCGGAATCCGGTGACCAGTTGCGTTCCCGCACCGGCAAAGCCATTTTCGCCGAATGAGGTCACCGGATCGAGAAACGCAAGCAATCTTCGGTCTTCCAGTCGTTCGATCAGCGGCATGGATGGGCGGGGCATGGACATCGACTCCCAAAGTTAACTCAACGATCTTATCCAAAGACGCCAGCAGCCCAAATCAGCTACAATTGGCGTTGGAATCCGAAACACCTATAAATCGGTAGGAAATATAGGAATCACTTGCATCAACCCCATCCCGGTCTCTATAGTGAGGGTTGAACTCCAAGAGAAAGTGATATGAACTTCGACGAGAAAATGACCAAAAACGAGCATGTCAAGCGCACCAAAGACGGGCTGGACGTGTGGAACGATATCTTTAGATATGCCAAAGAGGGGTTTTCCAGTATTCAGGAGGATGATTTTGCCCGGATGCGCTGGTTCGGCATCTATCAGCAGAAGCCCAACGAAGGCCACTTCATGTGGCGGATTCGGATATCGGGCGGGCGGCTAAAACCCTGGCAACTTCGCGAAATCGCCCACGTCGCAAATGATCATGGCAGGGGATTTGGCGATGTCACCACGCGACAGTGCATCCAATTGCACTGGATGACCATCGACTCCTTCCCCGACGCGCTCGAACGCATCGGCAACAAAGCCGGGCTGTATACGCAATTTGCCTGTGGCGATACGCCGCGAAATGTCTGCTCGTGCCCGCTGTCGGGATTACTGAAAAATGAGATCGTCGATGTCGGAAATCTGCCCAAACAACTGGCCGACATGTTCAGGGATGCGGGGCACGAGTTCAGCAATTTGCCACGTAAGTTTAAGACCACGCTCAGCGGCTGTCCGCTGCACTGCAATCAGCCGCAAATTAACGATATCGGTGGGTTTGGCGTGCGCCGCAAACGCAACGGCGTCGAAGAACGCGGCTTGGGCATCTCCGTCGGCGGCGGGCTGTCGAGCACGCCGCATTTCGGCCAATCGCTTCGCATCTTCGTCCCCGAAGCCAAAATGCACGAACAGATCCCGGCGATCTGGCGGGGCGTGTGCGAGATTTTCCGCGACGCCGACGAATTGCGCTACAAACGCATCCGCGCTCGGCTGAAGTTTCTGGTCGCCGACCGCGGCTGGCAATGGATGCGGGATGAACTGGAGCGTCGCATCGGGTTTGAGCTGGAACATGATGAGTCGATCGCCGCGCCCAGTGGGGCGTTGCACACGGATCATGTCGGGATCGGTCAGCAAAATAACGGACAGTTTTACGTCGGCATCCCCATCGAGCGTGGCCGCTGGACCGCCAGCCAGATGCACGCGGTCGCCGATCTATCTGAAAAATACGGCACCGCCGACGCCGAAGTGCGCTTGTCGCAGAAACAGAACGTCATCATCACCGATGTCCCGCAAGCCAACGTCGAATCGCTGGTCAAGGAACTGCAACAACACGGGCTGGACCCCCACGCACCGCTGTGGCGACAGAACCTGATCAGTTGCACGGGTATGCAATTCTGCAATCTTGCGGTTGTGGAGACCAAACAGCGTGCATATGAAATTCTGCAGCACTTGGAGAAGACGGTCGAACTCGATTCGCCGGTGATGCTCAGCATCAGCGGCTGTCCCAATTCGTGCGCTCAGTACCAGGTCGCCGACATCGGACTGACCGGCACCAAAGCCCAGTGGGAAGGTGAAAAGGTCGACGCGTACGATCTGTGCGTCGGCGGGCGGTTTGGCGAAAGCCCCGAGTTTGTGCGTCAGCTATTTGAGAAAGTGCCTTCGCCGATCATTCACCGGCAGCTTGAGGGCGTGATGCGCGCGTATCTGTCCAATCGCGTCAACCCGGTGACCGATGACGAGCCGGAAACGTTTCGCGATTTCATCGATCGGATCGAACTGGATCAACTTCGCACTTGGAGCGCGATCCCCGAATGGACACCGCCACCCCTGCGCCAGAAGCGCGTAAAGGCGGCAACGGCGTAAGCGGATTCGCAAAACGCGCGATCTTGTTGATAATCGTTCCCCGACATGACCGACCGCGCGTATCAACAGTGTATCAACCCCCATTGTCTCGCCACATTCGGCGTGGATGAAGTTCACATTTCCTGCAACAAGTGCGGGTCGCTGCTGGACATCAAATACGACTGGTCGCGCCTGCCGGTCCCCAAATCGCTGAGCTATTTTGAGCACCGCTGGGCGACCAAGGGTTCAGAGGTCGAGGGCCGACTCGATTTCTCCGGCGTCTGGCGCTTTCGTGAAATGATGCCGTTCTTCCGCAGCGAAGCCGAGGTCGTGACCATCGGTGAAGGCCGAACCATGCTGCAAAATGCCACGCTTTTGGCGCGGCATATCGGCATGAAGCCGGGCAGCGTGATGCTCCAGTACGAAGGGCTGAATCCCTCCGGCTCTTTCAAAGACAACGGCATGACCGCGGCGTTCACCCATGCCAAAATGGTCGGTGCCAAACGCGTCGCCTGCGCCTCGACCGGCAACACCTCGGCATCCCTGGCGATGTTCGCGTCGCTGTCGGACATGCAGGGCGTGGTCTTTATCGGGTCCGGCAAGATATCCTTCGGCAAACTCTCCCAGGCACTCGATTACGGTGCATTAACGCTTCAGATCAACGGCGATTTTGACGCCTGTCTGCACCGCGTGCGACAGATCACCACACAAGTGCCCAAAATGGGCATCTATCTGATGAACAGCGTCAACCCCTTCCGGCTTGAAGGCCAGAAGTCGATTATGTTCCGAATCCTCGAGGCGCTCGGCTGGGAAGCCCCCGACTGGATCATCGTCCCCGGCGGAAACCTAGGCAATTGCTCGGCGTTCGGCAAGGCGTTCTCAGAGCTGAAGGAACTGGGTCTGATCGACCGCATCCCGCGCCTTTGCATCGTCAACGCACAAGGCGCCAATACGCTTCATGAACTGGTTAACAATCACAAGTTGACCTGGAATAAAGGCGAAGTCGATTGCGACATTCTGGGCAGCTATTACGCGAAGATGGACAGCGAGAATCGCCGGGCTCATACGATCGCCAGTGCGATCGAGATCGGCCGGCCTGTGAATCTTGCCAAAGCGCTGCGGGCGATCGACGTGATGAACGGCGTGGTCGTGCAGGTCGATGACGAGACGATCCGCGAACACCGCGCGATGGTCGCGCGATACGGATTCGGTTGTGAACCCGCGTCGGCGGCTAGTGTCGCGGGATTGACCCAACTGCTCGCCAACGGAACCATCGGCAGGGACGAACGCGTCGTCTGCATCCTCACCGGCCACGAGCTAAAGGACCCAAACGAGACCGTTCGCTATCACACCGGCATCGACATGAAAGCCGTGCAGGATATGGCACCGCGAGTCGAGCCGACCGGAAAACTGTCGAATCGCCCGATCGCCGTCCCCGATACGCTTGAGGCGATCGTCGCAGCACTCGGCGGCGACGTGTCGATGCTCGAAGGCGTTGACCAAGTCCCCGAGACCGGCGCGAACGTGCCAGTCAGAGAATACTAGAAAGGAGACAGGAGACAGGCGACAGGAGACCGGAGTGATGGAGATTTTTCTCCTGGCTCCTGTCGCCTGACTCCTGTCTCCTTACACCATGACCAACATCGCCATCACAGGTTCGGCAGGTCGCATGGGTCTGCGGTTGATCGCAATCGCATATGAGAACCCGCAATTGCAGGTCGTCGCCGCCGTTGAGCGGGTCGGTGCGCCGCAGGTCGGGCGCGATGCCGGTGAGATCGCGGGTATCGGCAAGATCGGCGTGCCGGTCGCCACCGACTTAGCCAAAGAGGCAAAGATCGATGTCCTGATCGACTTCACCGTGCCGGTAGCGATGCGGTCGTTTTTGCAGACCTGTCGGGAGCGTAAGATTGCAATGGTGATCGGCACAACCGGATTGACCGAATCGGACCACGCCTTGATTGACGAGGCATCTCGCGACATCCCGATCCTGCAGGCCGGGAACATGAGCCTGGGCGTAACGGTGATGTGCAAGATCGTCGGCGAGGTCGCCAGGATGCTCGGCAACGATTACGACGTCGAAGTGTTGGAGGCGCATCATCGATTCAAGAAAGACGCCCCCAGCGGCACCGCCGAGATGATCGCCGGGTCGATTGTAAAGGCACTGGGTCGGAGTAAGTCCGATCTACAGCACGGCCGACACGGGGCAGAATGCACCCGTACGCCTAAGGAAATCGGAATGCACAGCCTTCGCCTCGGCGACGAAGTTGGCCTGCATACCGCGTATTTTGGCGGGTTGGGCGAACGGCTGGAAATCACCCACAAAGCCACCAATCGCGATACGTTCGTCCACGGGGCGCTCAAAGCCGCGATCTGGCTGAAACAGCAAAAACCGGGTCGATATTCGATCGGCGATGTGCTTGGAATCGCTTGAATCGGGCAACGTCCGAATCACACAAGCACTTATCACGTCGCGGCTTCAGCCCGGTTTTTCAGGCGTATCAATGGCCAGCTTGACGATATTAACAATGGATGAGTCAGATCAATCCATTCGTCGGAGCGATCGCCCAGACGCCGCAATCGGCGCGGCTGGCGCAGATTGACCGCGATCAACAGGTCCGCAAGACCCTCTCCAAACAGCGCACCGAAGGCTTCGAGGGGCAGAACGTCGATGAGTTTGTCGAAAGCGCAGATGCCATTGAAGCGGTGGGCGATGAGGATCAGCACACCGACCCACGCAAGAAGAAAGAGCCTCGGCAGACGCCACCGAAATCGCCGGACGGCGATGACACGTCACCGCGTCTGGATATCCGGGCTTGATACACCAACGTGTTCACTGACCGCCGCTCAGGTCGGCGCGAAGGCTGGCCAGTTCGGTCTCGATGTATTTGCCGGCGCGGGGGTTGGCTTTGAGTTGTTGATCGACTCGTCGCAACTCGCGTGTCGCGGCGGATGAATCGCCGGTCGATTTCAGCAGCCGCGCATATCCCACCCGTGCGGCGACCAGATCAGGATCCAGTTTGAGTGCCGCCTCAAACGCCGCCTTGGCGGCATCCGTCTGCTTGCGCGCCACCAGCACCCGTGCCAGGGTATCGCGGAATGCCGCGCTGTCCGGCGTCTTGTCACATGCCAATCGGGCGAGGCGCTCGGCCTCATCCAGTGACCGCGACTGCGACACCAACAGATACGCCAGATCGTTTGCGGCGGCGGGGTGGTCGGGACTGGCTTTGAGCACCGCCCGCAGCGACTGCTCTGCCTCAGTGAGTTTGCCCAGATGCAACTGCGCCCCGCCCATCAGCATCAGTGCGTGCTGATCATCGGGCTTGGACGCCAGATACGCCGTGAGCGAAGCCAACGCGCGCTCGAGCGTCGGTTGATCGTCATGCTTTCGCGCCAGGGTCGCCCAGCAGTTGGCGATCGCCAGTTGCTCGCCCAACTGGTCGGCAGGCGTTGCGGCGGATGCGGCTTCAAGCCACAGCGTCGCCTCTTGAAGTGTCTTGCTGGCACCGATCGCGATCATCATCCACATGCGGCGACCACTGGCATCCCGCAGCAGCGGTTCGAGCAGTTTGCGAGCGCTGTTGTCGTTGCCTTGAGCGATCATCGCACGAGCAAGCATGACTGCGGCCTGCGGCTGGGTGCGGACATCGCTTTCGATCATCGCCCGGTGGCGCGCCAGTTGCGTCGCGGCGGCAGCGGGGTC
>JBGSMH010000293.1:0-3246 GCA_041740275.1 Phycisphaerae bacterium | reverse complement strand
CATCCCTGATTTCCTGAAATACTCTTCATCAAAACCAGTGAAGGTGATGAATTGAACCGAGCCAACAGGACTTCCGTGCGCTCCAAGCACAAGGCCCTTGTGACCGGTGGCGATGCCATCCTTGTCGATCAAGATCACGACATGCCCGTGCCATCGCTTGAAATCGTCTCGATACCCGTAAACGAGGAGATCTCCCGCCTCGGCATGTTCAAACGCTATGGATTGAAGGCCATTGGACCGTTTCAAATTGGACAAGGCCATCGTGCTGACAAAGCGATCGTAGGGTCTCCCGATGGCACGAAAGAGTTGCCACGTGTAGTTCGAACAATCGATTCCCTTCTCGAGTCGCGTGCCTCCCCATCGGTAGGGAACCCCGATGGTGGGCTTTGCCGCGTCAAGCAACCGACGTAGTGTTTCATTCGCGCGTGCGGCTCTCTTGATTAGCAAATCGGTTGCGGCGACCACTGTTATCGGGCCCGCGTCGCCCTCCGCCCCGCCATTGCGAGACGAGGATGCCCCGGCCTTCGTTCCCTCAAGCAGAGCCATGAACCCAATCACAAGTACGCGCAGACATTTCATGGCTATTCGCACCGCCTTGGCTCATCACCGCCGCCACCAGCCTCAACCTTGACGACGGGCGCTGACCGGCTGTTCGATGGAGCCGATGGTTGAAACTGGGTTCTCGGGCCTTCCTCCTGATAGGTCCCCGGGTACACTTCACCCGTTTTGGATTTGCGATGCACCGTGAACATCATGGTGCCGTGCTTGGCGGTAAATTCGGACTCACTGACAGCAATCAGCGCATTCGGGCAATGTTCTCGAATGGCGGCGCTGAGTTTCTGGGTCAGGCTGTCCGGCAGTTCAGCTGCGATGGCATTCAATGCCGTCGTAGCGATTACAACGAGTGCGAGAGGCAGTGCGTTCATGGCACGGTCCAACCACTCAACTCACGGATGGCGGCCCCTCCGTGACTTCCGAACTGCCAACCTGCGTCGCGGGGCCACCGATCGGAGCAGCGGCTGGTTCGGCGAAGTCCGGTGTCCATTCAACCGCCGCCCATCTGAGCCGCCCGCACCTGGGACAATGGATCAGCTTGCGTTTGCCCAGGGAAGCGGCATGCCATCTCACGCCGCCCGCATCCCAGACCGAACGCGAGTTGCCGCACGAGCAGCAACGGAATCGCCAAGTTTCGGATTGTCGTCGCATGCTGTCTGCCCATGCCCGGGGCAGCAGCGCCGTCATCATGCGTTGAATCGTTGTCATGTCTGTCCTGGCATGTTGCGTGGAGTACATCCATCACAGGCCCGGTGTCGCGGCGTCGCCGAACGCTCCGCCTCAGCAACCCCGAGCCAATCGTGTTCGATGGCTAACCGAAACGCGGTCCCGGCCTTCGGGGCAGCCGGTTTGTGCGTCAATCCCTTCATTCTGGTGGATGCCGAGGGGTCCGGTGCGTTCGATGGTCTGCATTTGGGACTCCAAGGAATTCTCGACCGCTTCTGGCGAGGTCCTCCTGGTCTCGTAGTCATCAACCACACGCAGCATGGAAGCTATGACGTCAGAGTTGGCCATGTTGCTGAACGCCGTTTACGCGGTGTTATCGATTGCATGCACGGAGCCGCTCTCCTGCAGGCTTGTCCAAGGAACTTGGTGCGTATAATTCCTTCCAGGAGTGCTCATTCGTCAAGGCTGGAACTCGCCGGGTGGTTTGTCTCGGATTGCCCACCTACAGCGCTTCGGAACCCCGCAACGGGGTCGCTTGCCTTCGAGGGGAACTTCCCCGGTCAATGCGGGGAGTGCGGGCGGATCGATCCGTCCACACCGATGAATGCCTCCTCAAGGCACACCAAGGTGTGCATGACTCCCAATCCGCCGCAGCCAACGGCTTCGGTGCGCCTGGTCACCTCGTTCACGCGCACCACCAAGGGAGACAACTCAGTTGCTCTATGCGACCCACAAAAAAAAGGCCATGAGTGCTCGAAGCACTCATGGCCCTGTTGTTCCGCGAGATGCGGGCGTGTGGGTCGGGCATAGCCCGTGCCGACATTATTTCTTCAAGAGGCGGGAACGCAGCCCGAACAACAGCGGAAGCAGCGCCAACCCGCCCGCGACGTAGGTCGAGGGTTCGGGAACGACGGTGATCGAAATGTCGTCCAGCGCGAAGTCGTTGCCACCGGCTATCGTAATCAGATCGACCGCGGTCGGAGTCGTGCCGGCCGTCACCGTGAAGGTTGCCGTGAATTGCTTCCAGACGCCGACGCCTGTGGCAGAGAAATCGGAGCCGATCTGGTTGCCGTCGATACTAAATTTGAGCGAAGCGGGAGAATCCGGGTACACATTCGCGACCCAAGCGCTAAACACGTAGGTCGATGAGACGGTGAGATCGGGGGAAAGCTCACCGGTCCACACGTTCACCCCGGAGCTGGTGGCTCCGTTGACAATCATCATCTTGCCGGTGCCGTCGCCCTTGGTGTGATCGTCGAAGGAGTGGAAGAGGTTGTGGAAATCCTGTGGATCCGTCCCCACGGCATACGTGCCTTCAGGGTACATACTGGATGGACCGGGGCTGCCGGTGACTGAGGTGTACCCGGTGGTGAAATCGATATCTCCACTCTCGAAATCACCGTTGACGATAAATTCCGCCTGTGCGGACGCCGCCGAGGCGAGCACCCCGGCCGCCAGCAAGGCGAGGTTCAGTTTAGTTGTCTTCATCTGATGATTTTTTCCGAGTTGTTGTTGCGCAGCGTTGGGCGGATGAACGCCCAGTTTGGTTGGGTTGGTTGCCGACCCGGAAACCCGCGATCTTCAAGTTCCCGTTTCGTCCTTTCGGCCAAACGCCTCACCCTAGCCAAAACAGGACGACCAGAGCAGACGAAGGATCTTATACCAAGCGGGCCCATTAGCGGCTAGCACATTACAGGACCAGCGTAGCCGGGCGTAGGACATTGGCGGTATCATGCTGTTCCGGCTACGTAGTCGGTAAGCCATGTTGCACAAAGCACTTGCACGGCGGAACCGGCAATCTCGCTGCCGCAGAAGGAGAGCTGATTCTATCTGTTATCGGAACTTGGAAGAGGATGCGCAACTCGGCTCGTTGGAGGGCGCCGCTCCCTCGGCGCCTTCGGCCTCGCCAGCCGACGCCACGTCACAAAGGGACAGGTGATTTGGGCGACCCAGAACCTGCGCCTGATCCGACCCTGAAACGAAAAGGGCCCTGAATGCGCGACGCACTCAGGGCCTGAAAACAAC
>JBGSMH010000292.1:0-5712 GCA_041740275.1 Phycisphaerae bacterium | reverse complement strand
CTGTTCGGCCTTGTTTTCGATCGCGTAGGTCATGGCGGTGACGCGCTTCTGCGTCACTTGAAGGACGCCTTTGACCAGTTTGCCGGTAACCACGCTGTTGTCAGATTTGGGCGTGGTTTGTACCAGCGTTTGCAGATCAATGCCGTAGCTGAGCAATCGCTTTTGGCCAGGCGGGACGTTGTCGATCTGAGCATCGCCTGCATAACCACCGGCCTCAAAAACGGTGATCGGGCCCTGCAACAAGTGCTTGCCGGTACTGTTGGTGACGTGCGCCCCGTTGAGCGGGTGCTTCTGAAGCACCTGCTGGTTATAGATCGATACCTTCTCGACTTCCACCTTGTCCGACACGATCGGGATCATCGCGCTTTTCTGACGCGGCAAGGAAACGTTGCCTACCGAGTATTGGAACAATTCTCCGAGCTTGGCGGCAGAGGCGACGGATTGAATGGACGCGGTCGGGTCCATCGCTTTTGCCAGTTCCTGCAATGAATCTTTTCTTCCTCGGGACTGTTCATCGGCCAGTGCGCCGAACCCGTTGGCTCCGCCCCCACCCGCTGCGGCCGCTGGGGCACCAGCCCTGTCGCGCCCGCCTTTCTCCGCTGCCTCGGCCGCACGACGTTGGTTCGCAGGTTTCTCGGCGGCGTCCATGCCCTCGTCGTAAGTCTGCGGTCGAAGCGACTGATACAACTCCATCTCGACCGTCGGACGCGGCACATACAACGGCTGATACAGATTCATCACAAAACTGATCGGCCGACCCGAAACCAGATTCAACTGCACGTTGTCCCAGTCGTTGTCGGTCTGATTTTCAACGATCGCCCAGCCTTGGAGGGTATTGGCGTCGTCGCCCATGACCAGGCGATAGCTGGTTTTCCAGACCGGGGCTTCGACGACGTACCCGAGGCGAATCCGCCGTTCGCCCTTACCGGCGAAATTGATCACCACGCTCTTCTTGTCCTGATCCCGCGCCTTGGCCAGGGCGGCCAGCGCCCGGGCGAGTTCGTCCTGCAATTTGGGGTCTTGGATTTTCAGATCCGTCACCCGCGCCAGTTCGATCTGGCGGATGCTCGAGCCGTTGAGCAGATTGACATACCAAACCTCAACCGGCTCGGCGTCGGGCTTGGTGGCAACTTTTCGCAACTCGGCACCGAGGATCGTGCCCTCGTACTTCTCCGCCGCCATCTCCAGAATCACCTTCGCGCCACGCAACTGATTGATCAACTCCGCCAGCGATGGGTTCTCGGAGATATCGACCTGAAAGCTCGCCAGCGTCTTTTCGACCGGGTCTTGCGACGGGTACTGAACCGTCGAGACTTTTCCGCCATCCAAGTCTTGTAACACCAAGGACTTAAGGATGTCGTTGATTTGGGTTGTTTTGAACCGCAATTCGGTCGAGCCGTCGCCTTGGACGGGACCGAAGTGTTCAAAATATCCGACGCCTGACGAAAAGAGCACGACATTTTTCACAGGCAACGCCTGCTCTGCCGGCTTGTCGGCGGGTTTGTCTTGTGCCATCGCCATCGACGACACTGCGGCAGCGATCAATAAGGAACGTAATACGGTTTTGCGCATAGAGACTCCGGGGTTGGTTGTTTGCATGATACGTTGGACGCGGGTGCAACGCGAAAGTTGCAGGAATCCAGATGAACGAAAAAACGTTGGCGACTCGCCCGGTCTATATGAACACGCCCGCGTCAATTCCAAAATACCCGCCCAGCCGCTTTGCCTGTGCTTTGCTGATCGACCGGTGCTCTGACAGGATCATCGAAGCTGCCGATTTGCTCCCCAGAATCCCGCCCAACGCCGCCACAGTCAGCCCGTGAGCGTCAACCAGATGTTTCAACACTTCCACCGGCGACGCCGATCGCGCAGGCATCGGGTGATGGGCCGAATCGTATTGCTCCACTAGCGTCGTCAAAACCTGGGCGTAGTCCGATTCCCCGGCATCCAGATGATCGCGCACCACCAGCCGTTCCAGAATCCGCGTCGCCTCATCACACTCGGCATCGTTGCGGATCGGACGAAGCGGGAACGCCTGAACGAGTTGCAGGTACGAATCTCGTACCGGACGTTTGCGGATGGCTGTCTTCATAGCTGGTCCTTCCATCGGCCTTTGCCATATTCGGCGTGCGTCATAAACCGCAGCACATACACCGTTCGCCACTGATACTTGATAGCCACCACCAGCCGGTACTTATTCCCCCCAATGTTGAACACCGTCACCGTCTCGCCACTGCGGACTTTCACCCCGTCGGCATGGGGAAACTGCTGGCGCACGTCGTCGATGGTCGCCCAGTCGGCGCGGCTGGCGATTTCCAGCCAAACCAGTAGCGGACCGGCCGCGTCTACGTATTCAACAGCCCACAGCTTTACTCTTGTCGGCTTGATGATCCGCACAGTTCACATTTTGTGAACTTCCTGTCCGTCTGTCAACCCCATTGTCTTCGATTCACACCGATTGTTTGATTCGTCTGTGGTAATGCCGGATTGATCCCCATCGGAGCCCGCCCTTACTACCCGCGACAGGGATCGAACCTGTGACCTCCAGTTTAGGAAACCGGTGCTCTATCCAACTGAGCTACGCGGGCGAACCTGAGGGGAGTATAGCAATATCGGCTTGTAGGGGAATCGCTGCGGGGCTAGGCTGGGGGGATGCGAAGGCAATGGCTGGAATATGCGGCGATGGTGAGCGTGATGGGTGTGACGATCTCGTGCGCGAATGCCGAAGCACCGGCGGAGGCGCCAAAGGAAATCGTCAATGCCAAGCCAGCCAAAATAGATGCACTATTTGATCCTGCCCGGCACATGCGGACCAGCGAAGTGCGCCCGGGGATGACCGGCTACGGCATTTCGGTATTCACCGGCACAAAACTCGAGCGGTTTGAAGTCGAAGTCGTCTCCGTCCTAAAAAACCAGATGGGCCCGCAGCAGGATGTCGTACTCATTCGCTGCAAGGGGCAGAATCTGGAACACAGCGGCGCGGTGGCGGGGATGAGCGGCTCGCCGATTTATCTGCGTGATGATCAAGGCCGCGACCGGATGATCGGGGCGTTTGCACTGGGTTGGCAGTTCGCCAAAGACCCGATCGCTGGCGTTCGCCCGATCGAAGAAATGCTGCGTGTAGCGACCGCAAAGCAACCGGATGATGCCGTGCTCGGCGCGCAGGCGGGGACGAGTGGTACCGCAGGAACCTGGGACGCGCGTCCGATGTTCCGCAAGCTCAAATCCGCCGACGAGCCGATTCCGGTGGCAGGCAAGAAGGATCTGAATCCCCTGACGATACGCCCGTTGGCGTTGCCGCTGTCGATCTCAGGCGTGAAGCCGGGTTTTGTCGAGTCGATCGCCCCACTGCTGGCCGGGACAAATTTACAGCTTCTCCAAGCCGCCGCCGCAGGTGATGCGCCCGAGGAAGGCAAAGACGCCAAGCTCGAACCTGGTGCCGCGATCGGCATCCCGGTCGTTTCGGGCGACCTCAGTCTCGCAGCGATCGGGACCGTCACCGAAGTGCTCGGCGATCGGGTTTACGCCTTCGGCCATGCGTTCAATACCGAAGGTGCGGTCGAACTGCCGATGGGTGTCGGGTACATCCATTCGGTGATTGCCAGTCAGGCGATCAGTTTCAAGATCGGCTCGGTGGTGCGAACCGACGGCACGATCTACTCCGATGAGTCAACCGCAGTCGCCGGAACGATCGGCAAGTCGCCGCAGATGATCCCGATCGCGATCACCGTACGAACGCCGCAGCGGGCCGAGCCGCAGACGTACAATTATCAGGTCGCAAAGCACCGCATGTTTACGCCGATGGGATCGAGCATCGCGATTGTCTCGGCGATCCTCGGGCACAGCATGGTGCCGCCGGAATTCACGATCAAGTACACGCTGAAAATGCAGTTCGGCGACGATCAGGTCGTCCAGATGCAGAACCAGACGACATCACTCGCCGGTGCGATGGAGTTTGGGCGCGACATGCAGTTGCCGATGATGCTCGCGCTCGAGAACCCGTTCGTTCGCACCTATCCGACGCGCATCACGGGTGAGGTGGAAGTCATCCCCACGATCGACGCCGCCACCGTCCGCGCCGCCGTCACGGACAAGCTGGTCTACAAGCCCGGCGAAACCGTCCGCATCACGCTCACCACGCGCCCGTGGAAAGGCGAGGATCAGACGCACGCATTTACCGTCAACCTCCCTGCCGATCTGCCTGACGGGCCGGTTACGATCACGATCGGCGACGCCCAGCGGTTTGCCGCCGATCAGATGCGGTTTGCCCCGAATCTGTTTCAGACCCAAAACGTCGGCGATGTCTTTGACATGATCCGGCAAGTCACCGCAGACCGGACGGATCAGGTCTATATCCGACTCAGCACCGCCGTCGAGGGCATTGCGGTTGGCCGCACGCGACTGGCACATCTCCCGGAGAGCAAGAAGCGATTGCTCACGCATTCGCCGAAGGTGGATGTCGCGACATTCCCGCAATCGATCGTCAGCAAGCACGCGTTCCCCTCGTCGCTGATCGGCAGTGTGGATCTGGCGATCACGGTTTCGGAGCATCCGAATCGCGTGCCGCAACAAAGGGGCAACGTTGCCGCACCGGTTGCGCCGGGCAAAACCCCACCGCCGCAACAACAACCGCAGCAGCAGAACGCTCCACACGCGGAAGAGCCGTAGCCACTCCCAGTCCACTGCGGAGTTAGCGGATCGCGCGCACCCACCGGCCACTATACCCTTCAAGCGCGATCGATTTGGCCGACGCGATCTTTTCACCCGTCACCCCATCAACCAGCTTCCTATACTTCAAACCCTTAAACGTCAGCTTCGCTTTGCGCGTCGGCCCGTCATTGATGAAAAAATAGCTGTCAACGTCATCGGATACGATTCGATAGACAATCCCGTCGCTCGCATAAGGCGATTGAAGCTTGCCAAGCGTGTGTTTGACCAGCAACTTTTCCACCCCAGTATTACCGGCGACCCAGGACGCGCCGGAGGCCTCATACCCCAGCACCACCGCCGTTCCTTTGCCGCACTTGTTTTCGCTGACTGCGGGCAGATCGGTCTGACTGAATCTGGCGATCACCCGCGCTTTTGTCGGCGTCATCTTTGCTACAAATCCATCCACGCGCGTCTTGCCAATCGAACGCGGCGTGTTGATCGGTTTGCCATAGTGGTATTCATCGAGTGTCGCGCCAAACACCCGCTCAAACCAACTGCCCTTGGCCGTGTCGATCAGCCGTCCATAACCATCGAAATATGCGCCGGGCATGTCAATCACCAGCCGTCCACCATCCTTAACATGGGCTTCGAGCATCGTCTGCAATTCATCGGTGATCGCGATCATCGCCGGCAAATAGATGATCGGGTAACGCCTCGCCAGCCCGTCGCGCAGGTTGCGAGTGGTGACATGTTCCCACGGCACGTTTGCGTTGATCAACGCCCTGCTGATCCCAATGCGGGCACGAATCGGCACGTTCTTGTAGTGATCGCGTCCGGTCACGCTCATCGCCGCCCAGATCGCTTCGTTATCCCAATCCCACATCACCCCCACCAGCGGTTCTTTTTCGCTGTCCCACAATTCGCGACGATGCTTGATCATCGCCTGACCGATCTTTCCGGCGCGGAGGGCGCGTTCGGTCGGCTGGCGATTGCGGTCGAGCAAGGCGTATTCCCCGGCCTCCCAGCCTGCGGTTCGGGGGTTCCAACTCCACATCCCCACCC
>JBGSMH010000291.1:0-9189 GCA_041740275.1 Phycisphaerae bacterium | reverse complement strand
ATCAGGCCCTTCTCAATCAGCAGCGTCGAATCGACCGTTGTGCCTTCGTCGAAGACATTGAGATCGCCCAGGTTCACGATGTAGAACTTGTTGGCGAACATGACATTGCTGAACCCGCGCTTGGGGAAGCGGCGGAAGATTTCGGTCTGGCCACCTTCGTAGCCGCGACGGATATAGGTGCCGACACGAGCGCCCGAACCCTTGGTACCGCGACCGCTGGTTTTACCACGGCCGCTCGACTCGCCGCGACCTTTACGCTGGGCGCGCTTGTGCCGAAGACCGGCAGTGATTTCGTGACTCTGTGCCATTACAAACTCCTGTGACTAACGGCGATGCCAAATCGCATCGCCTCGCCAAATAAACATTCACCACGAAGGAACGAAGATCACGAATTTTCACGAAGAAAAATCCTGCGATCTTTACTCGTGGTCCTTCGCGTTATTCGCGAATTCGGGGTGAGACAATTCGATTACACCGCCGCCAGTTCTTTCGCGCCGGTATCGGACGAAAGCTTGACGCCACGATCACGTTCGATTTCCTCACGGCTTTGCAGCCGGCGGAGGGCGTCGATGGTGGCTTTGACCAGATTCTTGGGGCTGGTCGAACCGTAGGCTTTGGTGAGGATGTCGGTGATGCCGGCCAGTTCGAGAACCGGACGGACGCTCTTGCCCGCGCTGACGCCGGTACCGGGCAAAGCTGGGACCAGGACGACGCTGGACGCGCCGCATGTGCCTTTGATGGTGTGCGGGATCGTGTTGCCCTTGAGGGGGACTTTGATCATCGAGCGCCGGGCGTCCTTGGTGGCTTTTTCAACCGCCATCGGCACTTCGTTGGCTTTACCGTAGCCGATGCCAACGTTGCCCTGGCGATCGCCAGCGACGACGAGTGCGCCGAAGCTGAAAGTTCGACCGCCTTTGACGACCTTGGCGCACCGATAGATTTTGACGAGGGACGACTCGACGCCGCCTTCATCACGCTCGGGACCGCGATCACGACGGGGACCGCGCTGGCCACCACCACGCTGGCCGCCACGTCCACCACCACCGCCGCGCGAATCGCGACCTTGGCGCGGCTGTGCGGCTGCTGCTTCAGGAGCGGCAGGCGTTGCTTGTGCTTCGACAGCAGGCGCTTCAGGAGCGGCGGCTGCGGGGGCTTCGGTCGGGGTGTTTTGCGGTTCGATCGGGTCGCTCATGATTATCTCTCAGTCGTCGTCAGCCGAAACCGACGACGTGTTGAACTCTTAAAACTTCAAGCCGCCTTCACGCGCCGCATCCGCCAGCGCTTTGATGCGCCCGTGATAACGACGCCCGTTACGGTCAAACGCTACTGCGGATATCCCGGCGGCCTTGGCACGCTCGGCGATCGCCTTGCCGACGATCTTGGCGGCGGGAAGATTCCCACCGTTGGCGGCGTCGCCTCGCAGATCCTTCTGCAACGACGACGCGGCGACCAGAGTCTTGCCTTCGATGTCGTTGATGATTTGCGCCGAAATGTGTTTGTCGGAGCGGAAGACCGACAGACGCGGACGCTCGGACGTACCGATGAGCGTCTTGCGGATGCTGAACTTGCGGCTCTGAAGACGCTTGGACTTGGCTTTGTTCTTTTCCATGATTTCTCAATTGCGATTGCCGATTCACGATTTGCGATTGAGAGACGGCTTGTGTTCGTCCCAGCAATCGAAGACCGAAAATCGCAGATCGAAAATCCTTTCTTACTTCGACCCGGCACCGGCAAACGCCTTGCCAGCCTTGATTTTGACGACTTCGCCTTCGTAACGAATGCCCTTGCCCTTATACGGCTCGGGTTTGCGGAGTTTGCGGACATTGGCGGCAAAATTGCCAACAGCCTGTCGATCGGCACCGGTGACGGTGATCCGATTCGTGATTTCGTTCTGTCCCGGTTCGACCGCGACAGTCAGATTGGCAGGTACTGCGACCCGCAACTGATTGGCAAAGCCAACGTTGAGGACCAATTCCTTGCCCTTAAGTTCGGCTTTGTAACCGACGCCGCGGAGTTCGAGGATCTTCTTGTAGCCTTCGGTGGTACCGACGACCATGTTGTTGACCAACGCTCGCACCAGACCGTGCATGGCTTTGGAGACACGCTCGTCATTGGGACGGGTGACGATCACTTCGCTGCCCTTGACTTCGACCTTGATGATCTCCGGCGCGGTGTACGACAGTTTGCCCTTGGGCCCTTCGACATTGACGGTCTGCCCGGCGATGCTCACCTTGGCTTTGCCGATGGGGATGGGTTTTTTACCGATACGACTCATGATCTATTCCTTTTCGGTCTGCACACGGCTCTCGCCGGCTTCCCGAGCGTTATTTATTTACGATACCTGGCACAATACTTCGCCGCCGATGTTGGCTTCGCGGGCTTTGCGATCGCTCATCACGCCACGACTGGTGGAGATCACCGTGATGCCCAATCCGTCGAGGACGGTCGGCAACTTTTCCACCGAGCTATACACTCGGCGGCCGGGTTTGGAGACGCGGGCGATCTCATGGATCACACTTTGTCCGCTCAATGCGTAACGAAGCAGGATTCGCACCTGGCTGACGGGCTGTGCTTCGATCTCGTCGAAGCTGTCGATATACCCTTCGTCCTTGAGGACGCTCAGGATACCGACGCCGATCTTGCTCTTGGGTACGAAAACGTACCGTCGGCCAACTCGGTTGGCGTTGCGGATGCGGGTTAACAGGTCCGCGATGGGGTCTTGCATGCTCATCGTTTGTTTCCTATTTGCGATTTTCGATTTGCCATTCACGATCGGCTGCTAGAGCAAATCGCAAATCACAGATCGCAAATGTCAATTACCAGCTTGCCTTCTTAAGTCCCGGGATCATGCCTTTGTGCGCTAATTCACGGAGCATCATTCGGCTAATCTTAAACTTCCGCAGATACGCCCGGCTTCGGCCGGTCAATTGGCAACGATTGTTGCTGCGGGTCGGACTCGCATCGCGGGGCAGTCGCGAAAGGGCGGCATAGTTGCCTTCCTTCTTCAACTGACGTCGGATCTCGGCGTACCGCAGAACCATCGCTTCGCGTCGCTTCTGCTTGGCTATCCAGGCTTTTGTGGCCATAAGTCTCTCAGTTTGGAGTTAGTCGTCTGTCGCCGGACTTTGAAGCAATTGCCTCAACCGTCTGGCCGCAAACGCGTGCCTAGTCCTTTACCTTCTCATCATTCTTGAACGGGAAGCCGAACTTCTTCAGAAGCTCGCGCGAACTGTTCACACTGCCGTTCTTCACAACCATCGTCACGTTCATTCCCTGCTGGCTGACAACGTCAGCGGCGATGATTTCGGGGAACACGGTCTGTTCGCTGAAACCAAAGTTGTAATTTCCGAGGCGGTCAAAACCGTTGTTGCTCACGCCGCGAAAGTCCTTCACGCGCGGGAACGCCAGGGTGATCAGGCGATCGACAAACTCGTACATCCGGTTGCCACGAAGCGTGACTTTCAGTCCCGTTTCCATGCCTTCACGGACCTTGAAGTTCGCGACCGACTTTTTGGCCTTGCAGCGGACCGGCTTCTGACCGGCGATGATTGCCAGTTCCTTTTCGGCGGTGTCCATCTTGGCTTTTTCGCCAGCGACCATCGCCTTGCCGAGACCCATCGAGATCACGACTTTTTCAAGTCGCGGCAATGCCAGCTTGTTCTTGATGCCCAACTCCTGCTGGAGCGCCGGGGCGATCGTGTCGGTGTACATCTTGAACATCCGGGGTGCCGGGACCGGGCCGGAAACTTCTTCGGCGACCGCGAAACCAGGACCGGCGTTCTTGCGCGCCTTGGCGGCGGCTTTGGCGGCCTCGCCTTTTGCCTTGGCGGCGGCTTGTGCTTTGTCTTTTTTCTCTGCCATGATCTTCTTCCTTCAGGTTCGTAGTCGCTTATTCGCAACCACGCCGCTGTTTGGATTATTAAGCCTTACCCAAATCCTGACCGCTCTTGACCGCAACGCGGTGTTTAACGCCGTCTTTCATTTCGAACTTCACCCGCGTGCCTTTGCCCGTGCTCGGATCGACCGGTTGCACGTTGCTGACATGGATCGGGGCTTCCTTCTGGAAGCGTCCGCCTTGCGGGAAACGCTGCGAAGGCTTCACGTGTTTCCACACGCGATTGATGCCTTCGACGATCACCTTGTCGTGCTTCGTCAGCACGCGTTTGATCTGACCGGTCTTGCCTTTGTCGGCGCCGGTGATCACGACGACGGTATCACCTTTTTTAACTCGCTGTGCCATATTCGTTACCAGTTGCTCGTTGATCACTCCAAAGAGATGGCTCACACCACCGATCAGAAAAGACCAACAATTTCCTTACACTACTTCCGCCGCCAACGACACGATCTTCATGTAATTACGTTCGCGCAGTTCACGGGCGACAGCCCCGAAGATACGCGTGCCGCGTGGGTTGCCGTCCTTGTCGATCACAACGGCTGCGTTGCGATCGAATCGGATGTACGACCCATCGGGGCGAATCGTCGCATGACGGGTTCGGACGATCACGCAGCGGATCTTTTCGCCATCTTTGACTTCGCCGTTCGGGAGCGCCTTTTTGACCACGCCGATGATGACGTCGCCGATGTAAGCGCTCTTGCGTAGGAACTTGCCACGCGGGGTGCTGCCCTTGAGCACCTTGATGCACATGGCTTGCTTGGCGCCGGTGTTGTCAGCGATGTCAACGTATGTTTGTTGCTGAATCATTGCGTTTCCGATTGTCGATTCGAGGGTCGAACGGGACAGGCCACATTCGAACTTCGACTATTCCTGTTCGTCCTTCTTTTCGCCGCTGGCACCGGTGATCTCGTCGCCGGTGTCGTGGGTGATCTTTTCCGGAGCCTTTTCAACGATTCGAACCAGGCGGTGAAACTTGGTTCGGCTGAACGGGCGGGACTCGGCGATTTCCACCTTGTCACCCTCGCGGGCCTCGCTGTTTTCGTCATGGACGTGATAGACGCTGGTGCGCTTGAGGTACTTGCCGTACTTCGGGTGGCGCGTCTGGTAGTCCACGACGACCTTGATGGTCTTGGCGGTTTTGGCGCTGGTGACCTGTCCGAGGATCTTTCGCAGTTGCGTGCGGGGCTTCGGGGATGGAGTTGCGGTTGCCATAGTCTGTTCTCTTGATCGCGCCGGGTCACGACGCGCTATAAATCTTTTATTTTGCCGCTGCCAGTTCACGTTGACGCAAAAGGGTCTTGACCTGCGCGATCTCTCGCTTGGTCTTGCCGAGCTGCGTCGGGTCTTCCAGTTTTTCGGTCACGGCCTGGCTACGCAGGTCAAACAGGTGCTTCTGCTTTTCGCCGAGCAGTTCCTTGAGAACGTCGTCGGTCTTTTCGTGAAGTTCTTTCTTTTCGTTCTTTTTCATGACGTCCTCGATTCGACTTAGGCGACAGCGTGCTTTCGGGTAACGATACGGCACTTGATCGGCAACTTGTGAGCCACGCGTGCCATGCAGCGTTTGGCGGTCAGTTCGTCGATACCGGTGATTTCAAACATCACCATGCCCGGCTTAATGACAGCTGCCCAGTATTCGGGTTCACCTTTGCCCGAACCCATGCGGACTTCCAACGGCTTGGCCGAAATCGGCTTGTTGGCGTGGATGCGGATGAACAAACGCCCTTCACGACGAAGGAAGTGAGCCACAGCGACACGACAGGCCTCGATCGTGCGGGCCTGAAGCCAGCAGTGATCCAGCGCCATGATCCCATAGTCACCGAAGGCGACCGTGTTACAACGGCTGGCGTTGCCGCGCATCTTGCCCCGCATGCTTTTGCGGAACTTCACTCGTTTTGGCATCAAAGGCATTTTGTGTACCTCAAATCAATTTCAGTGGCCTTAAGGCCCTTATTAGCGACGAACTCTTCGCATCGGGCCGCCCACACGCACATCGGTGTCGAGCACTTCTTCGCCCTTCATGCCACGATAGATCCACACTTTCACGCCGATCGTGCCATAGGTGGTGGCGGCGATGGCATAGCCATATCCGACATCCGCCTGAAGCGTGGTCAGCGGTACCGAGCCCTGGGTCACTTTCTCAGATCGGGCGATTTCAGCCCCACCCAGACGACCCGACACCTGAACGCGAATGCCTTTGGCACCGGCGCCCATGGTCGCTTCCAGACGCTGCTTGAGCACGCGGCGGAAGCTGGCTCGTTTCTTCAACTGTTCGGCAACGGCCTCGGCGACCAGTTGCGGGTTCAGATCGGGGTTCTTGACCTCGATCACCTTGATCGGAGCGATCTTACGACGGATCAGGTCTTCAAGTTCTTCCCGCAGCTTGTCCAGTTCGGCACCTTTGGGACCGATCACCAGACCCGGGCGTGCGGTCTTGAGGGTGACGGTCACTTCTTCGCGGGTGCGCTCGACAAGGATGTCCGAGACCGCCGCGAACGGAGGACGACGGTTCAGCTTGTTGTCGATGTGCTTGCGAACCTGAACGTCTTCGATCAGGAACTCGCCGTACGCCGACTTCGGAGCGAACCACCTGCTCTTCCAGTCCTCGGTGATGCCGACGCGGAAGCCGATTGGATTAACTTTCTGACCCATTGATTACTCGCTTGTTATGCCTGCCGCTCTTCAACGCTGACGATAATATGACTGGTCCGCTTCATGATCGGGTACGCCTTGCCACGATCCTTCGGCTGGAAACGCTTGATGATTGGACCGGCATCGACCCGTGCCTCGCTGACGAACAAGGCGCTTTGACCGGGAGCGGTTTCCTGCTCCTGGTAGTTGGCGACGGCGCTCTTGACGACTTTGGAGATGAAGACTGCGGCACGCTTCTTGGAGAACTGAAGCATACCCAGTGCGTCATCGACGTTCCGGCCACGGATCAGATCCATGACCAGTCGCGCTTTTCGCGGGGTGATACGGGCAAAGTTGTGTTTTGCTGTGTAAGCCATGACTCAAACCTCATCGCCACAGGCGATTATCTAGCGCCAGCGGCATCCTTCTTGGTACCCGAGTGACCGCGGAACGATCGCGTCGGGGCGAACTCACCCAGCTTATGTCCGACCATGTCTTCGGTGACGAAAACACGGATGAACTTGTTGCCGTTGTGGACTTCAAAATTATGCCCGACAAACTCGGGAATAATCGTACACGCCCGCGCCCAGGTCTTGATCACCTGCTTGGCCTTGCGGTCGTTGAGCACGTTGATCTTGATAAACAACTTCTCGTCGACGTACGGGCCTTTTTTGCTGCTTCTGCTCATATCAGTTACCTGTTACACGTTCACAGTTTGCGGACGCTGTTGGAACTTACCGAACTTACGACGGCGGAGGATGAGTTTTTCGCTCGCCTTTCCGCTTCGACGGGTGATGCCACCCTTGGCCGGGACACCGGTCTTGCTGACCGGGTGACGTCCGCCGTTGGCGCGACCTTCACCACCACCCATCGGGTGATCGATCGGGTTCATCGCTTTGGCACGGGTGTGGGGGCGAATGCCCTTGTGACGGTTACGACCGGCTTTACCGATCGAGACGTTCATCCAATCGCTGTTGCCGAGCACGCCGATGGTTGCACGGCATTTGCTCTTGATACGACGGATTTCGCCGCTGGGGAGGGTGACGACGCAGTAGTCGCCTTCCTTGCTGGTCAATCGCGCCGCAAGTCCTGCCGAGCGGACAAGTTTGCCGCCCTGGCCGGGGTTCATTTCGATGTTGTGGATTTCAAGACCAATCGGGATGTTGATCAACGCCATCGCGTTGCCGATTTCGGGAGGCGAATCCGGGCCACTGATGATCGTCTTGCCGACGGTCAGGTTGTTCGGTGCCAGGATATAGGCTTTTTCGCCATCCGTGTATTCGATCAAGGCGATGAAAACGCTGCGGTTGGGGTCATACTCGATCGAGGAGACCGTTCCGACCACGCCGTCTTTCAGACGCTTGAAATCGATGATGCGGTACAGCTTCTTATTACCGCCGCCACGATGCTTGGCGGTGATGACACCATGATGGTTACGACCACCGGGACGGATCTTGCCCTTGGTCAGCGACTTCTCCGGGGTCGTCTTGGTCAGCACCGCTTTGTAGTCGATGACTGATCCCTGACGTCTGCCAGCAGAAGTGGGGTTGTATTTTTTAATCGCCATAGCTTGTCTCGCGGTTCGTCACTTGTCATTTTCGATTCGTGAGGTTGTCACGACTCGCCCATCACGCATCACGATTCACGCCTCAAAACAGTTCGATCTTCGATTCCTCAGCCAGCTTCACGATCGCTCGCTTCACATTCGTTCCATTGATATAGCCCACCTTGGTACGACGCGCCTTGCCCTTGCGGACCAGCGTGCGAACGTCGGCGACTTTCACTTTGTACAGCTCTTCGATCGCGCTCTTGATCTCGAGTTTGTCGGCCTTGGGGTGAACATGGAACGAGTAGGTGTTCCGTGCAAACGCCTGCCGATTGGTCTTTTCGGTGATCAGCGGCTTGATAATGACTTTGGTAGCTTCCATTGGTCTTCACACTCGCTTACGCGAGCAATGCCTCCAGGCCGGACTTGGTGACCAGCACCGTGCGGTTACGAAGGATGTCCCACGCGTTGAGCTGCTTGATGCTGGTCAGCCGCGTGGACTGAATATTGCGGCTGGCTCGCATCACGCCTTCGTCCTTCTCATCCAACGCAAGCAAAACGGTCCGCTCGATGCTCAACTTCTTGAGCACACCGGCGAACAGTTTGGTTTTGGGTTCGGAGAGATTGAACTGATCGACAACCTTGAGCTGGTTATCTTTGATTTTGGAGAGGAGGGCGTTATTGCGGGCGAGGCGGCGGGCTTTCTTGGGCATTCCGAGCGACCAGTCTTTGGGGGCCTTTTGTTTGGCATGGCCACCACCGACACGTACTGGCTGGCGAATAGCACCTTGGCGGGCGTTGCCGGTGCCCTTTTGTTTGAAAATCTTACGCGTCGAGCCTTCGACTTCGCCACGCCCCTTGGTCTTGGCGGAGCCTTGACGCTTGTTGGCGTGATAATAGACCAGCGCCTGCTTTAGTAGCGGCGCGTTAATCTCGCCGCCGAGCTTTTGCTCGTCGACCGAGAAAGTGCCGACCTGGGCACCTTCGATGTTGAATACAGGAACTTCAATCATGGTATCACTCACGTTTGTAGTTAGCCGTTCGGCGTTTGGAGTCGTTTGAGACTCCAAACTTCAAACTCAATCAACCTTCTTTTCCTTCGCCGTCACGCTCTTGCGGA
>JBGSMH010000290.1:0-4437 GCA_041740275.1 Phycisphaerae bacterium | reverse complement strand
GATCGTCGGGCAACCCTCAAACGCGCAACACCCCAAATGGGATTCCTGAGGAAAAAATCGTCGAAAATCAGGGGTTTTTGGAGGGCCGGGTCGAAAAATCACTCTCTGGCGCGCAACAGGCAGGTAAGGGTGGGGGGGATGATGATTCGGATCTGGACCATGAACGGAAGTCGCCGCAGGTGGTACAAAAGGGTATGCCGATGCGAAAAATGAACTTTCTACTCGTCGTCTTGTCGCTGATACTGACGACAAACGCTTTTGCCAAAGAGACTTACATCTGGTGGGAGGGGGAGAATCCGCAGTCGACCAACTTCCCGAAGCGGGGCGGGTTTGACCCGCAGACCCCGGCCGAGCGGGAGAAACTCTCGGGCGGGGCGTGGCTGAACAATTCTGACAAGCGCAAGCCCGGATCGGATGAGGCGTTTGCGATTTACACCGTCAACGTGCCCGAGGCCGGGAAATATCAGTTCTGGACGCGCAAGTTCTGGAAGCACGGGCCTTTCCGATGG
This sequence comes from Phycisphaerae bacterium, assembly GCA_041740275.1. Classification (GTDB taxonomy): domain Bacteria; phylum Planctomycetota; class Phycisphaerae; order Tepidisphaerales; family Tepidisphaeraceae; genus BPJO01. The sequence goes on along the minus strand of JBGSMH010000290.1, from coordinate 3,928 downwards.
CGATTCGGGACCGACGACTGGCAGACCTGTGGCCGAGACGTTGCGCTGGCGGACGATGTGTCGCTTCGCACCCATGTGGGCGCCAACTGGGTCTACCTGGGCGCGGTCGATCTCAAACCCGGGGAGCAGAAGTTTGAGTTGCGACTGCTGGCTGGCGAAGGCGAATCGCTGACGTCCGCGTTCGACGCGTTTGTGCTCACGCGGGGCGCGTTCTTCCCGGCGGGCAAGCTTAAGCCGGGGGAAAAAAGCGGATTGACCGAACCGGGTCGCTTCTCGGTCGAACCCCCTGCCGACGATTTTTCAAAGGACGCACTGCTGGACCTGCGCGACCTGAACGAAGCGCTAGCCGGACAGGACGGGTATGTCACGCGCGACGGGGCGCAACTGAAACTGGCATCGGGCAAGCCGGTTCGGTTTTTTGCGGTGAACGTGTCGATGGGGGCCGCATCGCAATCGCGCGACAGTGTTGATTATCTGGCGCGCAAACTCGCCAAGCTGGGCGTGAACATGGTGCGGTATCACTCGCCGATGTGGGGTGAGGATCTGGCGACGGTCGATCCCCAGAAACTCGACAACCTTCAGCACCTCGTGTCGGCAATGAAGAAGCAGGGGATTTACACGCACCTGAGTTTCTATTTCCCGCTGTGGGTGAACGTGAAACCGGCCGACGGGATTGAGGGATATGAAACGATCAACAACAAACACCCCTTTGGGCTGATCTATTTTGATGCCGCTTTTCAGAAGATTCACCGCGGCTGGATGCAGCAGATCCTGACTGCAGCCAATCCGTACGGTCCCACGCTTGGCAAAGAGCCGGCGCTGGCGGTGGTGGAACTGGTCAACGAAGACAGCCTGTTTTTCTGGACATTCAGCAAACAGAACATCCCCGATGTCCAGTGGAAAGCATTGGAAAAGTTGTATGGTGCACCCCTTCTGCCCGCCTGGGACATGACGCGCGAAGGGATCAGCAAAGGCGGGGCGGCTAAACTGCAACGGATGCAGAAGCAGGTGAAGTTTCTGGCAGAACTGCAACGCGACTTCTATAAGAATGCTGCCGCCTATTTGAAGACCGATCTGGGCTATCGCGGTTTGGTCGTTGCCAGTAACTGGCAGACCGCCGACGAGGCGATCCTCGGGCCGATCGAACGCTGGACCTATCAGGCCGGTGACATCATCGACAAGCACGGGTATTTCAGTGGTCAGCACGACGGCGAAGGCAGCGGCTATTCGGTCCGCGTCGGGCACACGTTCAAGGACCGCAGCGGGCTGAGCGCGATCGACAAATTGCCGGTTCACATGATCCAGCAGGACGGTTTTCCGAGCATGATTTCCGAAATCGGATGGCCGCAGCCCAACCGCTTCCGAGCGGAGTTCGCGCCGATCGTCTCGGCATTTGCCGCCAAGCAGGGGATCGACAACATTTCGCTGTTTGCGATGGGCAGCAATTACGTTCGCGATAACGGGATGGAGAAGTTTCAACTCGCCTCGCCCGCGATCTCGATGACGTTCCCGGCGGCGGCGTTGATGTACCGACGCGCGGATATCGAGCAAATGCCGCCAACCTATCTCGAGCAATCCGAAGCCGACATGTTTTCCTTGACCAAACCGACCGCGACCGAGGCCGAGGCGCTGGATCAATTGCGCAAGACCGGCAACGAGCGCGACGCGGGCGCAGCGGTTATCGCCGGGGCGAATTTCGTTCGCAGGACGAAAGCCCAACCCGAAGCCCGGCGTTTGGCGCTCGACCCCATCGTCGTCAAAGACGCCGTGATGCGTATCGACACCCCTCGCAGCAAAGCCGCCATCGGCTTTCTGGGCAAAGCCGGTCCGATCGAGCTACGCGGCGGGGTGACCATCGACTGCAAGAACGAATACGCGGTCGTCATGATCACCTCTCTGGACGACAAGCCCATCGAGGAATCCAGCAAGGTGCTGGTGACGACGATGACCGACGATCGGCCGTATGGATTTGCCCACACAAACGGGAAGATTACGTCGCTCGGGCAGTTTCCGTTCACCGCCGAGTATATTGATATAAAGGTCAATCTCGGTTGGCGACCCGAGGAGAAGACACGGCGAATCTTCCTGGACGAAAACGGCATGCCGCGGCAGGACGCCGACCCGAAGTCGGCGGTCTATACGCTGTGGACGCGCTGAAAGCCGTTACCAAAATCTATAGCGATTCTAATCGCGATTTCATGTCGGTTTGCGACAGGGTATGCAATAATACAGATATGGAAGCGATCCCTGTAGAAGTTCGTCGTTCGCGCGGCGCGTTGCACGATCTGGAAGCCGACCTGCAAAAGGCCGAGTCGTTGGCGACGTTTATGGATGCCCAGTTTGAATTGGGTAACATCAAAGTCGGTGCCGATGCGATCATCGGATTGGTGCCGGTGGTCGGCGATCTGGTGTCGCTGGCGATCGGCATGTACCCGGTAATGATCGCCAAGCGTCACGGACTGGGTCGGGTCGTGATCGCGCGGATGATGATGAATCTGGGCGTCGATTTTTTTGCCGGTGCGATCCCGATCATCGGCGATGCCGTGGATGCGCTGAACAAAGCCAATCTGAAGAACGTCGCGTTGCTTCGCAAAGCCGCCGAAAAGAAGCGACTGCGTTGACGCACCGACCGTTCGTGCCGATGCTAGTGGCATCATGCAACTGACCCATGACCTTGGACGATATATAGAGCTTCGCAAACCCGCTTTGGAAAACCCGCTGTGGCGATACGTCTACAGCGGCAAGCCCAAGCCGTTTTTTCACCCGCTGGCAACGCCGGCGGGGCATGTGATCAGCATTTTTGAGCCGTCCGATCACGTCTGGCATCGCGGCCTGTGGTACACGATCAAATACCTCAACAAAGAGCCGTTCTGGGAGGAACCGGTTGATCGGCCCTACGGCACGCAGCACACCCCGACACCGCCGAGCGTCACGCACGCAGATAATGGCGACATCTCCGTGACATCAAATGTGAAATGGGTTCGTCCGAACGGCGAAACCATGGTCAACGAAGACCGGACATTCGTCTTCCGATCGCTGGATCAGGACGCGTATGCCCTGGACTTTACCTTCCGGCTGAACTTTACGACCGATGTTGTGCTGGATCGCACGCCATTCAAAGACTGGGGCGGGTATTCGGGGCTGACGTTTCGCGGCAACCGCAACTGGACGCAGACGCGTCTGCTTTTTGATGACGGTTCGACCAGCGATCGGCCGACGCCGGTGATCAGCAAGTGGTGTGATCTGACCGGCCTGATCGATGGCGTGCGCGATACCAAGGTCGGCATCGCCACGTTCGACCACCCGGCCAACCCGCGTCACCCCACGCCCTGGTATGGCTCGACCGGCCCGGGACATTACTACAATGCGGCATTTATCTTCAACGAGCCTCTAACGCTTACACGCGACACGCCGTTGATCCAGCAATATCGTGTGATCGTGCATGACCACGAATTGAGCGTCGATCGCCTGAATGCGATGTACGCGACGTGGTCGGCGGGATAGAATAGGAGCGATGTTAAAGCGAAAGCGGAAAAAACTCGCAGTCGTCAGCCACGATCGGACATTCAGCGTGGTCATCCACCGCGCCGGGGTCGATGAGACGGGTTACTGGGCAGAAGTTCCGGGATTACCCGGCTGCGTGACTCAAGGCGAAACGCTTGATGAAACGATCCTGCACGCGCGAGAGGCGATCCAAGGTCATCTCGAAGCACTGGTCAAGGTTGGGCGACCCATTCCAGAGGGCGATCAGCCTGCGATCATTCCGGTCACGGTCCGAATTCCTCTGCCTGCATGAATAACGACAATGCCGCGTATCCCTGCACTTCATGCTCGCAAAGTAGTGGCCGCACTGAAGCGAGCAGGTTTTGTCGAAGTGAGCCAGCGTGGGTCACACTTGCATCTGTTTCACGCTAAAACGCAGCGGATG
>JBGSMH010000289.1:0-10706 GCA_041740275.1 Phycisphaerae bacterium | reverse complement strand
TGAAACACGCCCAGGTCCAGCACCAGAAACGCGACCACCATCAAAATGAACAATGCATACGCCAGAAAGATCAGGTTTCCGCCTGTTCCCGACGAGGTTGCTGCAATCAATTCCATCATAAGTTAGTCCCAAATCCCTGATTCCCAGAATGCAAAACACGCCATCCCTGATGGCGCGTCGGGGGGACTATAGCGATGCGCCCTGTGCGCGATCGGGTAAAAATACTGGCGTTGTTTGTAATGGGTGGCGACGTCGGCTACGCAGAAGTTGGACCGTGCGGGGCACCGGACTTGGAAAACCCATTGGTGCGATAGCCGGCTTCCTGAATCACCTCGACGAGCTTTGATATCGAAATCTTGCCTGCATCAAACAAGACCGACGCCTGCCCGGAGAGAAAATCGACCTCGACTTCATTGACGCCCTCTTCGCGATGCAGGGCACGCTGGATTGCCTGTTCGCACTTGTGACAGTGCATGCCTTCAATGCGAATGATCGCCAACTGATCCTGGGTTAATTCGTCCGCCATCGTTGCTGCGCCTCCACGCGGGTAGCCAGTTGTCATCTTCCTCTGCCACTTTAGGTGGGAAGTTGGCGTAAGTGTAGCATCCGTAACGCCAGACGGAACCATTTTGGATCGATTAAGATTTGAAAACTTGCCAGACATCAGGAATATTCTGTTGCAAGGGTTGCAGAATTCGTGCAATATCTAGCAGTCTTCGGTCGTGGCAACCAACCGCCGCGCTGGGAGATCGGGAGAATATGGTCGGTCGCATTTCTATGTTTTCGGTTGGATTGGTCGGTTTTATCGGCGCACAAGCGCTCGCAGAGCCTACCCATCGCCAGCCGCTTGCAGCAGACTTCCTGGGTTTGTCGAAAACCATGTCGTTCGCTAAGAACGCCGTGGATTTCTCGCCTGAGGTGCTGGTGTCGCGGGGGTACGCGCAGTCCAAGAGCAATCCGGTAAATTCGTTGGATCGAGAGCCCGAGCTAGTGGGGTCGGCGGCGTTTTCGGGGATGGATATCCGCAGCGGAGAGACATCGGCCCCAATCGTCGGGGCACCAGACCTCCTCGACGGGTGGCGTCGATATGCCCAGGTGCTCTCGCCTCCGCAATGGCTGGCCGACTCACGCGAACCGGCTTCCCCTGCCGCCTCGGCGTTTGCCGCTCGATACGATCCGGTCCCACGAAACGAACTGGTTCCTTCCGTCTCCGTCATCCCCCTGCCCTCCCCCATCGTCGGCGGACTGCTCACCATCGGGATCATTTTCACGCCCGCCCTCGTTCGGCGTCTCCGACATGCCGTTCGAAATCGTACCTGACGTATCAGGGAATCCCTGATTCGCACTAACAGGTACACCGCCAAGGGACTATACTTACCCATTGATCCGGCAAACCCCGACGTCATCGGGTGCGGATTAGCCGGTTACTCTCAGGGAATATCAAAAATGAATTGGTTCTGTCGAACACTGGCGGCGATAACGGTCTGTGCTTCGGTCGGGGTCTTACACACCCACGCCCAAACCACCGACGAGCGATTTATCGCCGGTTACGCCGCCGCCGTCCTGGAACGTGAGTTCTCCCTCAAAAGCGAAGGTCTCGTTGTCGTCGGAACCGAAGTCCGCTACCCCGTCCGCGGATTCGGCACGCTCGAAAAACAACAACTGATCAAGTCCCTGTCCTCGATCCCCGGCGTGACAAAAGTGACGCTGATCGAGAACGCGCAGGCGATTCAGACTAGTTCCACCAAGCCCGTCGCGACCGCAGATCAGGCAGGCGACCGGCCGACGCCGGTTAACAAACCCAGTGACGAACCACTGACGTTCTATCTGGATACCGGCCGGCTTTTCGAGCCGCTGCTGGCCGACCCGCGCTGGCCTCACTTTTATGCCAGCTATCACTACTACGACAAGTCCGGTGCAGATCTCCAGCACGCCGGTGCGGTCGGATTCGGCGAAACCATCGCATTGCTCCGCAAGAGCTATGCCTCCAATCTCCGCTGGGAAGCCGGCGTGCAGGCGGCGGTCTTTGCGCTGTTTGATCTGGATTCGGATTCCAAAGACCTCATCAACGCCGACTACTTCGTCGGGCCGTACGCGTCGTTCCGCTATGGCGATTTCTCGTTCATTGGCCGGCTCTATCACCAAAGCTCGCACCTGGGTGATGAGTATCTGCTCCGCCCGGATGTCAACGGTGCCGAACGCGTCAATCTCAGCTATGAGGCCGTCGATCTGATCCTCAGCTATGAACTGCCCTACGGCTTCCGCGTCTATGGCGGGGGTGGGTATTTCTTCGATACCGAACCGGCAGACTTTGATCCGTGGTCGATCCAGTACGGGTTGGAGTTTCGCAGCCCGAAAACGTTTTTCGGCGGCGCGGTCCGCCCGATTTTTGCCGCCGACCTGCAAAACCGCGAGGTCAACGACTGGGAACTGGATTATTCGCTTCGCGCTGGCGTGCAGTTTGAAGATCCGGGTCGATTCAGCCAAAAAATGCTGCTGATGGTCGAGTATTACGACGGACGTAGCCCGAACGGCCAGTTTTACGACGAGCGTATTCGCTATTACGGCCTTGGCCTGCATTTTTACTTCTGAGTTGGCATTGGCATCTGGCGACAGTCAAAACGGGTCCGCCAACCGAGGCGGGGCCCGCCGGTTTGTTACACAATTTTCGGCTGATTTTGGGGCAAATAGGGATGAACTCTATTTAACGCTTGCTAATGGCCGCGCAAATAGCCTATACCAACATATCAGCCGCTCGAAAACCACGCCGTAGGGAATCGTTTTAGCACGCCTTCGTATCGGCGTGGCCCATGGATTTGGACCTGTTGTCGCACACACGGAGGCTTATATGCCAGACGCAAACTCACGCCCTCACACGCAGACCGTTTCGCTATTGGGAAGCTATACGCCTCGACAATGCGGAATCGCCACATTCACCAAAGACCTGCGCGAAGCCCTCGCCGGCGAGATCGGTGATCAAGCCAGCGTCATCGCGATGGATGATGCTGTCGAACGTTATACCTACCCCAACGAGGTCCGTTACCAGATCAGCCAGCAGCGCGTCAGCGACTATGTAACCGCCGCCGAGATGCTGAATAATGAGCAGATCGACGCCGCGATCATTCAACACGAATATGGCATTTTTGGTGGCCGCGACGGATCGCACGTTCTGGCGTTCGCCAAACGCCTGCGAATGCCGCTGATCGCCACATTGCACACCGTGCTGACCGAACCGACTGCCTTTCAGCGATCGACGCTCCGCGAGTTGATCCGCGTCTGCGATCGTGTGGTGGTGATGAGCGAAAAAGCCCAGAGCATCCTCACCGATGACTGGGGTGTGTCACAGCAGAAAATCGCCTATATCCCGCACGGCGTGCCGGATGTACCGTTTGTCGACCCCCATTATTACGCTGACCATTTCGACACGGTCGGCCGCCGCGTGCTGTTGACGTTTGGCCTGCTCGGACCGGGCAAGGGTATCGAAACCGCGCTTCGCGCCATGCCCAAAATCGTCGCCAAACACCCCGATGTGCTCTACATCATCCTCGGTGCGACACACCCGCATGTGATTCGCGACGAAGGCAATCGCTACCGACAATCGCTCGAAGATCTGGTTGAAAAGCTGGGGCTGCACAATCACGTCCGGTTCGACAATCGCTATGTCAGTACGCCGGACCTGATCAAGTATCTGACGGTCACAGATGTGTACGTCATCCCGTATCCGAACGAGGCGCAGATCACCTCCGGCACGCTGGCATACGCCTGCGGCGTGGGTAAAGCGGTGGTTAGCACGCCTTTCTGGCACGCCCAGGAGATGCTTGCCGATGGTCGCGGGTTGATGTTCCCATTCAATGATTCGGAAGCACTGGCCGCTCAGGTGATGCATCTTCTCGATCATGAAGATGAACGACACGCGATGCGTCGCGCATCCTATCAACACACCCGGCCGATGGTCTGGAAACAGGTCGCCGAGTCGTATTTGCGCGTACTCGACGAAGCCGTCAACCAGCGCACGGATGGCCGATCACGCGTGTCGCTGGTCCGCAATGCCGATGACGAACAGCCCATCAGCAAAGTGGACATGGCGCATCTGCGACGATTGAGCGATGATGTGGGCATCTTCCAGCACGCGATCGGCGCAACACCCGATCGGCGTCACGGCTATTGCACCGACGATAACGCCCGCGCGCTGATCGCGGCGCTGATGCACACGCACCAGACGAACGATCAATCATTGCTGCCCAATGCCGACACCTATCTATCGTTTTTGCATCACGCGATGAACGAAAACACGGGATTGTTCCGCAACTTCATGAGCTATTCGCGTCAGTGGCTCGAAGAGCGCGGCAGCGAAGACAGCCACGGCAGAGCGATCTGGGCACTGGGCGTGGCGGTACGGTGGGCGTCCAACGACCTGATGCGCGCGATCGCATCCCGAATCGTCCTCCAGGCGATGCCCGCGGTGCTGAACTTTGGCTATGTTCGCTCATGGGCGTTCTCGATCATCGGTTTGCAGCACTATCTCCAGCACTACGCAGGGGATACGCGCGTCGTTCGCGTCCGCGATCAACTCGCCGAGCGACTGTACGCGGCATTTGAGAACCATGTCGCGACGGATTGGCCTTGGTTTGAAGACATCGTCACCTACGATAACGCCAAACTGCCGCACGCGATGATCCTGGCGGGTCAATCAATGGATCGGCCGGAGATGATCATCCAAGGTTTGACGACGCTGCAATGGCTGATCGACAAGCAGGTTGATGATGTCGGCACGGTGAGCCTGATCGGCAATATGGGCTGGCTGCGTCGCGATGGCGAGCGGGCACGGTTTGATCAGCAACCAGTCGAAGCGATGGCGTTGGTCGAAGCCTGCTGCGACGCCTGGCGCGTCACCGGCGACGGCAAATGGATGGATCACGCCCGCGCGGTGCTGGGCTGGTTTACCGGCAATAACGAGGTCGGCGTTTGCCTGATCGACGCCGAAACCGGCGGCTGTGGGGACGGCCTGCACATCGCCGGGCCGAGCCTTAACCAAGGTGCCGAAAGCACACTGGCGTGGCTGATCGCAGGTTTGACGCTCGCCGGGGCCGAGAAAGAGACCGACACGGTCGCCGAACCCCCGATCCAACGCATCAGCACCAACGGCGGCGTCGCCAAGATCGCGCGATCGCCGGAATGAGTGGATTTTTGATTTTGGATTTGCGATTTCAGATTTGGGATGAATCTCCAATTTGAAATTTCAAATCTGAGAATCTCGGCATTTGTAGCCGATCCCCGGCCTCGATTCGCGAGTTGCGTCACTGTTCAATGATGTGTCCACATTCCGGACACCGATTGGGCGTGGCGCGCAAGTCGTAGCCGCAGTGGGGGCAGAGGCCGTCGTGCCGACGATCGTAGTAGCGATTTCGTCGGTAAGTTGCGACGAACTGTATGCAGAATCCGATGTGCCCGCCAATAGTGCCAATCAGAACGCCAGCGTAAAAAAGTGGTCGACTCTGGCTCGAATCACCGACAAATGCAATTGCCAGTCCCGGAAGAGACGCCGCCGTCGCGGCGATAAAAGGGTGACGACTGGCGAGATCGAACATGCGGTCAACAGCGGATGGCTTCACAGCGCCTCCAACCTCTGCTGCTTATCCAGTCCGAGTAGCGCATCGATCAGGTCGTCCATGTGGCCTTGCACGACCGCTTCGAGATTGAAGTTCTTTTCCCCGCCGCCTTCGCCGCCGAGGCGGTGGTCGGTGCAGCGGTTCTGGGGGAAGTTGTAGGTGCGGATGCGCTGGGAACGATCGCCCGAACCCATCATCGCCTTACGCGCCCCGCGCTGGGCGGCGTCCTGCTTGGATTGCTCGGCCTGATGCAGCGTGCTGCGAAGCAACGCCCACGCCCGCTCCTTGTTCTGCGTCTGTGACTTGTGCTCGGTCATCTTGAAACTGAGTCCGGTAGGTTTGTATTTGATGTACCAGCCGGTCTCGACCTTATTCACGTTCTGTCCACCCGGGCCGCCGCCGCGACAGCCGAACTCTTCGATGTCCTTGGGGTTGATGTCGATCTTCACATCGGGCAGTTCGGGCAGCACCGCCACCGTTGCGGCGCTGGTGTGGATGCGTCCCTGGGCTTCGGTTTCCGGTACACGTTGCACGCGATGCCCGCCGCCTTCGTATTGGAGGTGTCGATAGGCACCTTCGCCTTTGACGTTGATGATTACTTCCTTGAATCCGCCGCGCTCGGAATCGGAAAAATCGGAGACTTCAAACTTCCATCCGTTTTTCTCACAATAACGTCGGTACATTTCGTAAAGATTGCGGGCGAACAGCGCCGCCTCCTCCCCGCCGGTGCCGGCGCGGATTTCGAGGAAGAAGCTGTCGATCTTGTTGTCCTCGGCAGCGATCATCTCGTCTTTGATCTGCTCGATCAGCGCCTCGGCCTCTTTGGTCTTTTCCGGCAGTTCCGCCTCGGCCAGATCACGCATCTCCGCATCAGCGCCGGCGGAAAAATCGCGCAACTCCTCGATCTGCTTCAGACAATCCTTGTACGCAACATACACCTTCATCAACGCCTCAAGCGACCCGGTCTCGCGAGACGCGGCGATCATCCGCTGCGCGTTGGAAAGCACCTCCGGGTCATTCAACGACGCCTGCAACTGGTGATACCGCGCCAGCAACTCTTCGAGTTTGCGAATCAACGGTGACGATCGATCGGGCAATGTACTCATAAAAACAGCGATAAAGACCATGAAAAGCAGGAACCGCGCCACAGGATTGGCCGGTCGCTAATGGCGGGTCAGACGCAGGGGAATCGGGGTCAACATCAAACAAAGTGTATCGCGACTGAGCCAGCCGGACAATCGACCCGATAAACCAATGTGAACGCACCCGATTCGCCACTTTCTGCGGCGCAACCCACCCCGTCGCGGGCGACGCTGCTATTGGTATTGTCGATCTTCGTCGCGGCGTTGATCGGCCGGGGCGTGTTTTTCACGCAGTCGGTCAATTCGGATACCGCGATGTTCGTCTACATGGGAAAACTGGTCTTCGATGGCAAGCAAATCGGCATCGATCTGATTGACAACAAACTCCCCAGCGTCGGGTTGCTGATGAGCCTGCCCTACCTGCTGATCGGCAGCGTCTGGTGGGGCTATACGCTCCTGGGCATGATGCTGATGACCGTCGCCCCGCTATTGCTCGCCCGGTCTGCGGGCCGGACGTTTGGCCCGCACGCGATCATCCCCGTCGCACTGGCGGTGGCGATCTGGCTGAACTTTCCGCCCATGGTCTACGGGCTACTGCAACTGGAAACGCTGCAAACGTTTTTCTGCGTGATCGCGGCATGTCAGTTTCTGGCACTGCTTCGATCCGAGAACATGCGGAACGCGATGGTGGCCGGTATGTGCGTCGGCATCGCGATGTACGCCAAACCCACCGCCGGTGCGATGACGGTCGCGATGGGCTTTGCGGTGTTGATCGGGACGGCTTGGTCATGGAACAAACGCCTGCGGGCGATCGTGTCGATCGGTATCGGCGTTTCGATTCCGGTCTTGTTGTGCGTCGGATTGCTGGCGCTGACCAGCATGTTGACGCCCATCCCCGCAACGCTCGCCCAACTGTCCGAATATGCCGCCAACTCCACCGCCGACTGGATCGACGTGGTCAAGCCGATCTTTGTGCTGGGCGTGTTGATGTTTCCGGTGATCGTCTGGGGCTATGTCTTTCGGCGCGATGCCGTCGCCTCGCCAATAAATCGGGCGGCGACGATCTTCGTCATCGCCTGGCTGATCATGGAAACGATCGGCGTGATCTCGCAACGCCGCATGTACGCCTATCACTTTCTCCCGCTGGGTGCCCCGGCGGCGCTGATGCTGGGACTATTCGCCCGTCGATTGCGATTTGCATCCGTCGCGTTTGCATTTGCACCGCTGGCGTTCATCACCCTGATCTTCGCCGGGCAGATGCTCGGCTTCCCCGATCGACAGGCCAAGATGACCGCCGTTATCGCCCACCTGGATCAGGCCGCCCAACCCGGCGAATCGGTCTGGATGGATGATTACCCGCGCCTGATGGTGGAGACACATCTATCGCCCGGGTCGCGCGTGCCGCTGACATTTCTGTTCGGCAATTCCGATGACGCCCCGCTGCGGTTTGGCGAGATGATCCTCGACGACCTGAAAAGCCGTAAACCCGAATGGGTGGTCGTGCACCGCGACATCGACGCCTATGTCCGCTTCTACCAAACCTACATGGCCGAGATGTCCGCCTACCCCAAACGCCGCGAAAACTTCGCGATCGCCTGGCGGGCGATCGACGACTATGTCCGCGAGAATTATCTAATCGAACGCCAGATCGACAACCTCGACGTCCGCCGACGATCGGATCTGATCCTTCATGCTTGTGATTGAATTCGCGGGGAAGTTTTAGCCTGACGGATTTACTACGACTGACGCCGGATCGTCATGTCGAAGTTCTTGACCATCGTCTTATACATTCCCCAGATCACCGCCACATAGATGCCGGTGGCGACGATGGAGAAGACCAGTAGTGTGATGCGGGCATTGAAGATGTCGGCCGGGTCGTTGTTGGTCCACACCGTGCCGCCAAACCGGTCGGGGTAGATCATCCCGGCCACCACGCCCAGCGGACTGAACGCCGACGCCACCTGTGCGATCGCGCCGACGTCGCTGTCCAGTGCGGTCATCCCGCACCAGCCCAGCATCGCCATCACGCCGATCACGATCCCCAAACTGCTCATCACCGATCGCACCGTCGTCTTGTTCCGTAGTGACATCTGCATGCCCACGATCGTGGCAAACGCCACCACGACCGTCAGCACCAGCGGCAAGGCAAGCACCGATTCAGGCAACACCAGCCATTCGACATGGGGATCGGATTTCACGAGCCATACGAACGCATCCACCAGCACAAACAGCCCCGCACTCACCGCCGGGACCAGCACAAGCGGCAGCATGAAACTGACCAGCCCCGCCAGCTTGCCCCACAGGTAATAGCGGCTGGTGATCGGCGTACTCAATAGCAGATCAAGTGTGCCATCCTCACGCTCGCGCGTCACGGTACTGGCGGCGGCGTTAGTGACGATCAGAATGATTACCGCCACCTCCACCAGGATCGCGCCAAGCAGAAACTCATGCGCCTGCCGACGCGATATCTTGCCGGATATCGATACCAGATCGATGCCGTCCAGCACCTTTACATTCCGCCGCGTCACCGTGCTCCAGCTTTGCACCTCGGATCGTCCGGTCAGGCGTTCGGTCGGCACGTCACGGCCATCGAGTCGAACCCGCGTGATGCCCGGCTCGACCGCAAACACCTGATTCACCCCGTTGATCAGAAGCGTCCCGCCCGCCACATCATAACTGCCGACCTGGATGTAGTTTGCCGGCGGCTGAGACTCAGCATGATAGAGCACCAAAATCGTGATCGCTCCGCTCAGCCCGGCGAGAATAAATCCGTATCGCAGGATCGACGCCCTCGCGGCGCTGGCTTTGGTTCGGGCCTCGCGCCAGGCGACCGGGTTATGCCACACCGTTCGCGGCTTGCGATTGCCGCGCAGAAAGCGAAGCGGGATTTTGCGGATAAGCGACTGCGTGACCGTGCCGCTCGATTGGGCCATGCGACGCAATAGCACGATCGACGGGATCACCAGAATCGCCGACAGCAGGAACATGAACGCCGGATAAAACGTCGCCGGGCGTGTGAAATACCACTCCAATGGCCAGCCACGCAGGTTGGCTGGCAGGAGCGTCTCCACCGGGGCGCGATTGCCGGCAAAGAGCGTCTGTAATGCCAGAAACGGGTGGATGCCGCTCAGCCAGCCGGTGGTGGAGAGTTCGCCGGGCAATCCGGTCGCCGGGTCGATCAGGCGGATTTTGAACAGGTCTAACTGTGCCAGCAAATACCCGCCCAGCAGGTAGACCGCGCAGAGCATGTAGAAGCTGAAGATCGTACGTCGAGTACCGACCTTGAAAGTCGCGATCGCGGTCGCCAGTGCCCCGGTCACAAACGCGGTGGCGGCGGCGATGAAAAAGGAGATCACGATATCCCCGATCGCGACCCCGCCGAAGATCTTGTTGACCGCAAAAACCGGGATGCCGCTGACCAGCAGCGCGACGATGAAGAATAGCCGCGACAGCAGCGACCCGAGCACGATCTGCCCATTGGTCAGCGGCGTGGCCAGCAATATGTCATAGGTCTGCGAATCCTTCTCCTGCGTGATCGCCCCGGCGGTAAAAACCGGTGCCAGCAGCGCGACCAGAAACAATTGCAGGAACGACATCTGCTGAAAAATCCGCTCACTGGTGGCCGTCAACTGATCCAGCGACGCCCCCGATCCGGCCCCGGGTGTGGTGACGATCGAAAAGATCACCACGCCGATCAGCAACCCCAGATACCCGCACCGCGTAAACAGATCGCGCTTCCGCTTGCCCGCGATCGACACCACCCGCAACAGGATGGGATTGGCAGGGAGAAGTCTCCAGAGATAGGCCGGTATTCCGAGCATAAGAATCGTTTTTGCATTGAGCGGAACGCCCGCCCCGTTCGGTCGCCGGACGATGATACTCGAATCCATCCGCAATACGATGCCCGGTCAAGCCGACCGAGGCACGGGTCCTGCGCGCATTTTCGCCCCGTGGCACCGGGCGTGAGAAAGTGATGAATGTCTACTGCTAAATCGGTTAGATTGTGACACTACGT
>JBGSMH010000288.1:0-23592 GCA_041740275.1 Phycisphaerae bacterium | reverse complement strand
CAGCGTCATCAGCATTCTGCTGGCGATGATGATCGTCCACCGCGAGCGCGCGAAAGTGCGCGTATCGACGATCCTGGGGATGGGAATCGAAAGCGTTTTGCTAGCGCTGCCGTTGATTCTGATCAGTGCGCTATTGGCCAGGATCGACTACCCGATGCTGATGAATCTGGACGCACTGGCCGGCTCAGAAGTGGTGCTGTCGATCGGGGCGGGGATTTACGAAGAACTTATTTTCCGGTTGATTGGGTTTGCGTTGATTCATTTCGTTCTGGTCGATTTCCTGTCGATCCGTGCATCGATTGCGCTCCCGATCATGGTCGCGTTGTCAGGAATCGGCTTCTCGCTCTACCATTACTGGGGTCCCGAAACGTTTGATATTCAAACCTTTGTGTTTCGTACGCTCGCGGGTGTTTACTTCGGGATGGTGATGATCTGGCGTGGTTTTGGCGTAACTGCTGGATGTCACGCGAGTTATGATCTTTTGATCTGCGGACTGCGCGCTTTGTCGCATGTCGCGTGAGAAGATTTTTGTTCCTAATTGCGTAAAAATTGATATACTTCCACGCCGTTGGGGTTCGAAAAAAGATCGGATCCCGATGATTGAAGTGGTGGATACTGTGTGAGACCGGCGTCGGCGGGCTGAATTGGATGAGGCCCGCCAATTGTCTTTAAAGCAAGCCCCGGGTTGCGACGCCGAATCACACAAAGCGTTATAGGATAATAACTTACGACCCGAAGGCTGAATACCTTTTTCACGGCGAAGACCTCGCCTAGAAGGCACGGAAGCAGATATGAGTAATCGTACCAAGCAACGTCGATGTAGTGGTTTGACGCTGATGCTGTATCAGCGGACGCTGCACCCGGAACTTTTCAAGATCCATGCCAGCGACAAAGTTAGCCGTCGAACCTACGAAGCAGATGTGTGGATCGTCGAAGGCGGCCACGTCATCGCCTTTACCCATGGCAAGGACACCTTGACCGAGGTGATCGTCAATTCCGCGCCCTCGCTCACCGATCGCGGGCTGATCCAGACGATCCCCTGCCGAGGCGAACGCTATCACGAAATGACCGCCGCCGGGAATGTTAAGTACATGATCTCGACGCAGGAAGAACAACTGACCCAGACCCTCTACGACGCCAGTCGTGATGAGATCCGTCAGTATGCTCAAAAACACGAATTTTTGATGGCGGATGTTCCCGCAACGCCAGACGGCAATGGCGGGTTCCTCTCTGTCCTGGACATCGAACGACGCAGCCATGAACTGCTCGTCCAATCGTTCCACCTTTTTGACGAAAGCCTGATGGTCATCAAGACCCAGGGCATCTTCGAAGTCGCCAAATAACCGTTTGGCAAATCGCAATCGCCGCTCACGCGGACGCGACCTCGAAGCTGCAAAACAGCTTCGAGGTTTTTTTATGGGTGAAAGGTGAAGATATTGTTTGGCTACGCCAAAGCCCTTTTGCCAATCGAAGAACCAACGTTAGGATAACGACGCCCCAGACGACGTATATCTTGTGATCAACGTGCCTTATGGAAATCGCAGCCGCGAAATCTCTATATCCCGTCCCGCCGGGCAGTGCCCTGGCGGCCAACGTGTTGGTGCTCAACAAGTTCTACCAGGCGATCCGCATCGTCAACGTGCGTCGCGCCTTTTCGCTCTTGAGCAAGGACATCGCCGAGGTCGTCCACATCGAGACCGACCCTGCCGGTCAGGCGATCTGGCAGAACCTAGACCTGATCGAGTGGACGCAACTTAGCCATCTGAAGCGCGAGTTTGAGCCCGACGGCTTTGACTGGATTCACACCGTTCGTTTCGCGATGGCGGTGCCGCGCATCATCCGTTTGCTCGGGTACGACAAGCTTCCGCGTCAGGACGTGAAGTTCAACCGCCGAAACATCTTCGCGCGCGACAGCAACCGTTGTCAGTATTGCGGGAAGAAGTTCGGCACGATCGACCTGTCGCTCGATCACGTTCTGCCCCGCTCCCAAGGCGGCAAAAGCACCTGGGACAACATCGTCTGCTGCTGCATCAAGTGCAACGTAAAAAAGGGCGGCCGAACGCCTGATCAGGCGCACATGAAGTTGTTGACTAAACCGGTCAAACCCAAGCGATCGCCCGCGATCGGCTTCAAGCTCGCCGATGCGCGGTACCATAGCTGGAAGCAGTTCCTGGATGAGGCGTATTGGACGGTTGAACTCAAGTAGAAACTGAGTTGTTCATGCCGAGTCGTTTTCCTGGTGTCGATCCGTACCTCGAAGCCCGCTGGCACAGCGTGCATACGAAGTTGATCGTAGCGATCGCCGAGGAATTGAACCAACAGCTTCCACCAGACTTGCGTGCAGAAGTGGAACAGGGGTTGCGCGTCGAATCGTCTGAACCGACCTATGTGCGACCCATCTATCCCGACGTGCAGATCAGCGGGCCGGTAAGATCGGGCGAACCGTCATCAACCGCCACGCTCGAACCGTCGGCGGCGACGTCGGTGACCGTCGAATACTCGTTCGACGCCCCGCCGCAGCGGTTTGTCGAGATCCGCGAAACCGGATCGTCCCATCGACTGGTCACGGCGATCGAGTTGCTGAGCCTCGCGAACAAAAACGCCTCCGACGGTCGCGGGCAGTACGCCCAGAAACTGCACGAATACCTCGCCGCCGGGTTGAACGTGGTTGAGTATGATCTGCTGCGATCTGGTCGTCTGCCGATCGACCTGTCGTCGGATGTGCGAAAACGGTATCACGCACAGTATGCGGTGACGGTGTACCGTGCGGTTCGAGCGGGACAGGCGCAGGTCTATCCGTTTAATGTCCGGCAACCGATTCCGGTGATCCGTCTGCCGCTGCGTCCCAGTGACGCCGAGATCGCGCTGGACGTTCAGCCGCTTTACAGCCACGTTTTTGATGCGGGTCGTTACAACATCGACTACAACCAGCCGTGTGATCCGCCTTTGACGGCAGACGATGTAGCGTGGGCAAAACAGGTTGGTTGAGTTTTCCCGCAACCCGCGATCAATCGGAATCCGGATCGGTCGCCTCTTCGTCGGCTTCGCGTTCCTGAACGACGATCGTCTTGGCGGCCAGGTCGCCGATGCGTTGGCGCATGGGGGTGAGGAAGATCAGCAGCAGCGGCGCGTAGAACAGCAGATCAACCAATCGAAGAAAGTTGCGCAAAAGGATTCGCTCGACGCTGACGCGCGTGCCGTCGTAGTTGAGCACGCGCAGCCCGAAGAGCATTTTGCCGATCGATCGTCCCCAGATCGCTTCGGCGAGTGTCACATGCAACAGGTAGATCGCCAGCCCGACAAAATATCCAGCCAATGCCATCCCGCTGGCGGCGGCGAAGCCGAGTTGTTGGGCGTTTTGCGCCGATTCGAGCATGAAGCCCACGCCCACAAAGTGCGGCACCGCGTCGATAAATCCGGCCGCCAATCGCCTGCCAAACGGGGCAACATGGAACGGGGCTTTTTTGAGCACCTCTTCGCGCGTCGCCGGCCGCTGGCGAAACGTCAGCACCATCGTGATCGTCAATAACAACAGCCCAATGATGTGCATCCACGATTGGGCGTTCTGTCCCGGCACACTCACATCCCCCACCACCGCCATCGGAAACGCATCGCCTTGTCCGTAATTGTCATAGGCGATCTGTTCGATCGTCGCATCCTTCAGATGGACCAGCCGCAACGTCGGCCCGACAACCGTGACATCGCTTGGCTGGTGCGGCGTAAAGCTCTTGATCGGCTCAGTCGTCCCGGGCGTGGTGATTGTCCATTTCCCATCGCTTTGCAGCGACGCGATCATCGGCCCGCCGGCACCGGGCAATACCTTGAATCGCACGACATCCCGAGCTTCGATCGAACTGATCTTTCGCCATTCATCCGCATGCGACCAAAGATCGATCGCGTTGTCTTGCCTTGCCGCAAGATAGAGCGTTCCGTTGATCCGCGCGATCGCAAGATCGTCAGTGGTCAGCGCCGATGGCAGGTCCGTCACATGCGACCAGACGCTGCCGTCCCACCGAAAGACCGTCCGGGCGGCGGCGGCTTCGACTTGGGGTTGAGTGGTGATGGATGTCGTCGGTGCGGTCGTTGCCTCGACGGGTCGGCGAATCGCGATCGCCAGCAGTTGATTGTTATCTGAAGCAAAATGGACGGGCAGATATCCATCAGGCATCGCCGGTCCCTGTGGGTTGCCGCCGGGCTGGAACAGTCGCCACTCACCATCTGCAAACAGCACCGCCAGCCGATTTCCCACGACCGCGGCACTGACGATATCACGCGGCATGCGCGCGATTTCCGCCCATCGACCCGCCACCGCATCCACACGCTGGCGAATGCTGAAAATCTTCTGCTCAACGCCCTTGGCGTCGGTCCCGGCGGGTGTGGTGACGCAGATCCAGTACGACTGGCCTTGCCCGATCGCGATCAATCGCTTTTCCGTCGGGCCAGCGGCGTGAACCAGCGTCACGAGCATCAAGCTGATGATCGACACAGCAAAAAAGCGGACGGTGCGTCTATTCATCGACCTGAATCACTTTCGATACGCCCGCGCTGTCGCTTGGGAAGTTAAAGCTTCTCGCCTGCGGTACACCGCGCGAGTTTCGGCGGATGTCCGCGAGCTTTACGCGGAACGTCGAGCCGGTATCCGGAAAAAACATGTCATACCCGGCCGCGATCTTCAACGCCGGATCATACCCATCCACCGGCTGATGGTCTGTCAGGTACGCCCGCAGCACCACACGCCCGTTGGCATCGAATAATAGCACCAGCTTGGGCAAAAGCGTCTGGCGATCGTACCAGATCTCCTTTTGCACCGCCCACCGGTCGGACAGCACGACATTCCAGGTCAGCATGTAGGCGTCGGCGTCGTTGTTGAATCGCAGCACGGGAAACGGCTCTTTGAGCAGGTCCACATCGATCGCACCCACGCCCAACACCTCGGCCAGCAGGTCGGGACGAATCGGAAGAATGCCAGCCCCCTTGGGATCGATCAGCCGATGACTGCCCCACCACATCGTGTCGGTCTTGTCGTAGGCGATCATCCAGTAGCGGTCTTCGTTGGAGCCGACTTCAAAAATGCGATTGCCCAGCACGCGACCGACGAGGCGGAGATTTTTCTGCGGCATGTAAAGCAACAAGGCGTCGCCGTCGCCGGTGGTGGCTTTCTTGGTTTGCGGGTCGATCAGATTAGCGCTGAATGACCCATCAGCCCAGAGCGATTCGATGCGGGTATTTCGCTGGTTGATCTGATCGACCAGTTGCGCCAACGGTAGTGTCGGACCAAAATACGGTTCTTTTGTTGGCTTGTTGCGATTGCAGCCGACTAACAACACCAGCAAACCGCAAATCAAGGTGTAACTGACGCGATCGAACTGCATCACAACTCCTCATTCATGATCTGACCGAGTTGTTCGCTGACGATTTTGACCTGCTCTTCGTTGAGCCGCGGGTTGAGCATCTCCAGCCGATCCTCGCGGCCTTTGACGCGCATCAGCCAATATTCACCATCTTCCTTCTTGATCGTCGATTCGTAAATCAACAGCCGCTTGCGCATCAGGATCAGACCCAGGACAAAGCGGAAATGGAGTTTGTTCTCTTCGGTCGTGCCCGCGAGGCGTTCGAACAGCCCGCAGAGGATTTCGTCATCGACGAACGGCCTTTTCTTCACCGCGTCCGGCTGGGGCATGACGGTCTGCCAAAACGCCAGCGCCTCGGATTTATCGGCACTTTCCCAGGCGTCGAGAGCGAAATCCTGACGTTCCAATCCCAAGGGTGTTTCTTTGACCAACGCCATGAATTTGTCGCCGGGCAGGATGTCCTTGCCGCTTGCGGCACATTTCCCGCCGGGCCGAGAGACCGCGTAGCCGGGGGCGTTGGGGGTGGTCTTGTTGGGAGCAGCCGTGCTCAAAGTTGTGCCTCCGTGGATTGGTAGGGATTGGGGCTTAGGGCTTGGGGAATAGGAAGTACGCTTTTTTGTCCTTTTGCCTTGTCTCCGATCAAGGATTCATTCTACCACAAAGAATCGTTCGCT
The DNA here is from genome assembly GCA_041740275.1 of Phycisphaerae bacterium. Classification (GTDB taxonomy): domain Bacteria; phylum Planctomycetota; class Phycisphaerae; order Tepidisphaerales; family Tepidisphaeraceae; genus BPJO01. The sequence goes on along the minus strand of JBGSMH010000288.1, from coordinate 17,567 downwards.
CGTACCGCCATGGCCGACGAGGAAACGGACGGGTTTGGTGCAGCGGGGGCAGCGGCCTTCGTAGGCGGTGCCGTCGTTGTTGCGGTAGATGCGTTGATAGACCGAACAGCACTTGAACTGCACCGACAGGTACGGCCTCGGCGCTCGCGCGGGTGCGGGTTCGGGCGCCTTGAGCGAACTGATCTCGATCTTGTAATCGCGTGGGTCTGAGGTCATGGCACATCATCGCTTGGTGTTTGTCTTACAGGGACTTGATCAACTTCGTGATCTCTTCCACCGCCTGCGTGGTAAGCCGCTGGCAATCGGCGACGAAGCGCGCCTGTTCTTCGGCGGGCAGTTCGGGAAGGTTGACCCGCACATTATGAATCGCACACCTCACCGTCGCGATCGCCAACTCCCCGCAGACCGCCAGATCGCTATGCAGCCATTTGTTGCTCGTCCCCGCGATCCGGTTGGCGATTTTCAGGATCGTCAGCCCGATCGTCGCGATCGCGTGTGGCACGCCGACGCAGGCATCAACGATGGGCTTCATCTGCTCGGGGGGCAGACCCGCCTTTTTCGCCTCCGAAAAGGCCAGATAAGCCTGCTGATCCTCGACCATCAACTCCAACATGACCCGGCGGGCATTGGATAGCTCATGTAACGCCTGCTGATTTTTCTCAGAAAACGGGATCAGGTCTTTCTTGCTGACCGAATACGCCAGCACCATTTCCCCCATCGATGCCGCCAATGCGCCGGTCAGGGCTGAAACCGCTCCCCCGCCCGGCGTCGGCTGTTTCGCGGAGGCTGCGGTCAGGAAGTTGGAAATCGAGGTATTGGCGTCGTTCATGGTCGAAGAGATTAAATTAACTTATTCCGAGCCGGTCGATTCGTGCTCCACTTCATTCAGATAGCTCAGTGCCCGCTCCAACTCGCTCTTAAGATGCCGCACCCGCAACAGACTTTTCACCCGGGTTAGCAGCTCAAACTTATTCACCGGTTTGGAGACGAAATCATCCGTCCCACATTCGGCGGCCTGTTCGATGTCGCCTAGCTCATTGAGTGCCGTCACCATCAGGATCTGGATATCCCGCGTCGCAGGATCGCTCTTGAGTTTGCGACAAACCTGAAACCCGCTCATCCGCGGCATCATGATGTCCAGCAGAATCAGGTCCGGATGATGCTCTGCCACCTTCTCCAGCGCCTCGATCCCGTCTGATGCCGTCACCAGTTTGACGGGCAACGATTCGAGGAATGCCATCAAGAGTTCGACGTTCTGAGCGTTGTCATCGACGATCATCACCGTCGAAGTGGGTAAAAACGATTCGCTGCCGGACGTTTCCGGGGTCGGCTGGCTCGCTTCGGTCGTGGGGGTCGTGTTGTCGGTCATGGGTTCACTCCATCCCGTGCCAGGACGGGGCATAAATCCTTTAATTGTGCGAACAATAGCCGATCGTCGGCCGCGTGCGACCCGATCAGCCGTTCGTTGAGCGCGATCAGGTCTTCGGTTCGATCGACATCGCTCCATATCTGGCCGATGCCGATTTCGCCAATCTGCGCTCGCAGACGATCCGTCGTCTGCTGAAACTCTTTGCCGCTCGACCAATCGATGCCTCGGAGCACCGTTGAGAAGTCGATATCGGTTCGCACGCCCAACGCCCAATACCCGCCATCGTAGGTCGGCGCGATCGCGGCGTCATGGGAACGTGCCAAGGCAATGATATCAAGCAGGTGCGACTCTGGCACATCCGGGCTGTCGACGCCCATGAACAAAATCCGAGCATATTCGTCGCCAAGCGTTGCAATCGCGTTTAACAGTCGATCCCCAAGATCGCCATCGGATTGCGCCAGGAGCCGGGTTTGATCGTTCAGAAGCGCACTAAATGCCTCGGCGTCGTCGGGGGGATCGAAGCAGACGATGACGTCGCCGACACCTAAACAGGTGAGTCTTTCGATGACGTGGAGGAGAAAAACGCGTTGCACGTCCGCCGACTCATCGGGGGTCAGCCGTGGCTGAAGCCGCGTCTTGACCCGCCCGGCGGTCGGATACTTCGCCAGAATGACAATCGCGAGTGGCGTAAGCATCGCGGGCAAGTCTAGTGCCCCTGCCGCTTTGGGACAAATCGGGGGTTAACTGATCGCCCGCCGGTCTAACTGCGTTCATCCACGGTTCCAACGCAGTTTCCATTGTGCAGAAGCCCGACGAAGACAGAAATATTGGCAGCCCCGAAGCAGAGGGCTCGCATGCTTCTACTCCTATCGAATGATTCGAGATGCGCATATAATAATTTCAAACATGGAGATCCATCCCGTTCAGGTTCAAGGAGCATGGCGACTCGGTTGGGCGCTCGACGTCCACACTGTTTCCAGTGAGTTCCTCGGGTACGACCAAAACGGGCACCCACTATTCGATACGACTCGCTCGCAACTTGGTGAACTGCTCTACCAATTAAAGTATCGTGGCCAGAAGACGGCCGCCCAAGTCGCGGTCGTGTTGGCGGATTTCTTCGACGACAAACCGAACGCACTGTCCCGCATCGATCTCATCGTCCCGATGCCCGCATCCACTGCCCGTGCGGTTCAGCCGGTCGCCGAAGTCGCCAAAGCCCTCGCGAAGAAACTCAAGAAGCAGGTCATCGTCGACGCCGTCAAAAAGACGCGCGAAACGCCTGGACTCAAGGGAATTCGAGATTCCGAAGAGCGACGCGAGCTACTCGACGGCGCGTTCAAAGTCGCTCAGGCACATGTGAAGGACAAGGGCGTTCTACTCGTTGATGACCTTTACCGGTCCGGCGCCACGGCAAACGCCGTCACCCTCGCGCTCATCGCCGCTGGCGCTTCTCGCGTCTATTTTCTCGCCGCCACCCGTACAAGGAGCAACGCATGACTTCCGTTTTCATCGGCGGCTCTCGCAAGATCAGCCGCATGAATGCCGAGTTGTCTCGCCGGCTCGACAATATCATCGCCAAGGGATTCCGCGTGTTGATCGGCGACGCCAACGGGTTCGATCGTCTTGCGCAAGCGTATCTCGCCGAGCATCACTATCCGTCCGTGGTCATCTATTGCACAAATGGCGTCTGCCGCAACAACGTCGGCAACTGGCCGCTGCACGCCGTCGAATACCGTGGCCGCGATCGCGGGCTTGAGTTCTACACCGCCAAGGACGACGCCATGCTTCAGGATGCCAACTTCGGCCTGTTCGGGTGGGACGGCAGGAGCAAGGGCACGCTGCGCAACGTCCGCATCATGGCCGAACGCGGCAAACCTTCTGCGGTTTACGTCTCGCCCATCAAGAAATTCGTGACGGTTCGCAACCCACATGACGTGACAACGCTGTCACCCGAGATGGATGCCCCAACCGCGCAGTCCGAAGATTTGTTTTCCGAACCCCAACCTTTGGGCAATGCCATAGTTGACCCGAGTACCCGTCGCGTTGCGTGACGCTCCGCATGTGGACACAATTTCATCACGATTGTCGTCGAGATCAACAGTTGCTCCGGTGCCTGCACTGAACTTGGCGACTGCAGGGAAGACGAGTCGCATCTGCAGTGACAGCATGGTGTCAGTGGATATCACAAATCGGCGGATTTGCCTGATTTCACCGCCGACTTTTGAGAGAAGCGGGGATATAGTTGCTGTCGTGTTTCGCTGCGTTTGGGGATGCATCTTTGTGTTTCCACGCGCGGCATCGCTCTCTGGCAAGTGAATTAGGAAGGCTTGAACTCCGGCCGGAAAGGTAGGAGTTGCAACAGTTGCACGCTGGCGCGCAACACTTTCGGAGGTCGAAATTTACAAGTGCAGTGGCGGCCAGCAGTTATGATTTTCACATGGACATAAGCCGATGCAACAAATGCAACAAGTTGAAAGTAGTGGGCAGTCGGCGGTGGACGGTGGGCAGTGGCGAAAGTTTGGAGTTTGACGTTTGGAGTTGAAGACCTGGACTTACCCACGAACCACGATTTCCCACCAAGCCCCAAGCCCTATGCCCTAATCCCTATCTTCTAATCAATCCGAAAGCCGCATCTATTCATCTGTCGAGGGTTTTGGATATACTGGGAGGTCTGTGAGCCAGCGACTGCAAAAGACCATCGCGAAGGAAGTTCAACTTCGCGGGAGAGGCCTGTTTTCCGGTGAACCGGCGGCCTTGACGTTTACCCCTGCGGATGTGGGGGCGGGGATCACGTTTGTCCGGCGATTCGGGGAGAAAGTCGCGACAATCCCGGCGTTGGTGAGCAATGTCGTCAAACGCCCCCGCCGAACCTGCTTGAAAAACGGGACGCTGCAAATCGAGACGGTCGAACACGTTTTGGCGGCGTTGACCGGGATGGGGATCGACAATGCCACCGTCACCCTGACCGAATCGACCAGTGGCGAAATCCCCATGGGCGACGGGTCGAGCGTCGATTTTCTGGATATTTTGTCAGATGCCGGCACGGTCGAACAGGACCAGACCATTGAGCCGATGATCATCAAAAAGCCGATGCAGGTCACGTTTGGCGACGCGACGCTGGCGGCGCTACCCGGGCCGACGGATAAGTTGGAGATCATCTACGACTTTGAGGCCGGGGCACCGATCGGCAGGCAGGTGTTTGCATTTCATCTGGGCGAGGACGATTTTCGCAAGGAACTGGCACCCGCCCGGACGTTTGTATTCGAACACGAGGCCGCCGAGCTGCGCAAACGCGGGTTTGGTCAACACCTGACCACGCAAGACCTGCTGGTGATCGCGCCCACCGGGCCATTGGAAAATGAGTTTCGTTTCCCCGACGAGTGCGTGCGTCACAAGGTTCTGGATCTGATCGGCGATCTCACCCTGGTCGGACGCCCGATCTTCGGACGTCTGGTAGCGCACAAAAGCGGGCATGAACTGAATCATTTGATGGCACGGAAACTGCTCGAACACGCCGACAATACCTGGCGTGAAAACCTGCTCTCCCGCGACACGGCTGCGCTGGATATTCGGAAGATCCAAGGCATTTTGCCGCACCGATTTCCGATGCTGCTGGTCGATCGCGTGCTGGAAATCGTTGGCGACACCCGAGCCATCGGAATCAAAAATGTCACCAACAATGACAGTTTCTTCCAGGGACACTATCCCGGAACGCCCATCATGCCCGGCGTGCTGATCGTCGAAGCACTGGCACAACTGGGCGGGATACTTCTAAGTCAAAAACTCGAACACACCGGCAAACTGGCGGTGCTGTTGAGCATGGATAAGGTAAAGATGCGAAACCCCGTCGTGCCCGGCGACCAGTTGTTGCTGGAAGCGGTCGCGGTGCGGGTCAAGAGCAGGACGGGTCATGTGCGGTGTCGCGCATTCGTCCACGACAAGGTTGCCGCCGAGGCGGATATCAAGTTTATGCTGGTCGATGCAGAACCTGTATGAGTGTGTGACGATTTTCCGATGCCCAAGATCCACCCCCTAGCCTGTGTTGACCCCCAAGCCCAACTCGCGTCGGACGTGGAGATCGGTCCGTTTTGTGTGATCGGTGCCGATGTCGTGATCGACTCCGGCTGCAAGCTCTACAACAACGTCACGATCCTGGGACACGCCAAAATCGGCAAAAATAACGTCTTCTACCCCAACGCCGTGATCGGCACGCCGCCTCAGGATCTGAAATATCGAGGCGGGCCGACGCAGGTACACATGGGTGATAACAATCAGGTCCGCGAGGCCGTCACCATTCAGTGCGGCACGGAGACGGGCGCGGGCATTACCCGGGTCGGATCAAACAACCTGCTGATGGTCAACTGTCATATCGGGCACGACGGCCACTTTGGTGACCGGTGCATTATCGGTAACAACGTGATGGTCGCCGGGCATGTTCGCTGCAATGACGGGGTGGCGATGATGGGTGGCGTGGGCATCCACCATTTTGTGACCATCGGCGAATACGCTTATCTAGCCGGTTACTCGCGGATTCATCATGATGTCCCGCCTTTTGTGAAGGTGGACGGTGCCGATCGCGTGAGGGCGCTCAACGCATTGGGCTTGAAGCGAAACGGGTTTACCGATGAAGATATCGAGCTACTGGAAGACGCGACCCGTCGGCTGTTCTTCGGGCGCGAGAAGCCGTTCAGCAAGGTGCTGGCCGAGTTTGCGGAGATGAGCGAAATCAACCCCCACGTCAAACGCCTGATCGACTTCATCCACCAGCGCAATCAGGGAAAATACGGGCGATTTCAGGAATCGCTGCGAAACAAATGACCGCTTCCTGATTGGGGCGATGTCGCTATCGCGCCCCGACCACGTCTGCCACTTGTGTCGGGACGCCTTCGATCACTTTTTCCAGAACCATGTCGGTGGTGATGCCCTCGGCGTCGCCTTCGAAGTTGAGGATCACGCGGTGACGCATCGCCGGGATGCAGACTTCCTTGATGTCCTGAAAACTGACGTGGTACCGGCCATCCAGTAGCGCGCGAACCTTGCTGGCCAGGCAGATCGATTGTGCCGCACGCGGGCTGGCACCGACGCGGAGGAACTGATTGACCATCGGCACGGCAAACTCGCCCTGCGGGTGCGTCGCCAGCGTGCAGCGGATCGCATAATCCTGCACATGCGGTGCGATCACCACCCGGCGGATCAACTGCTGATGGGCAATGATGCGCTCGGCGTCGATGACGGGATTGATCTGCGGACGCAAATCCTTGGTCGTGCGATCCAAGATCTCGTGCAATTCCTGACGGTTGGAGTATTTGACGACGAGTTTGAAAAAGAATCGGTCGAGTTGCGCTTCGGGCAGGGGGTAGGTCCCTTCTTGCTCCAGCGGGTTTTGTGTCGCCATCACGAAGAAGGGTTGTTCGAGCTTTCGCAACGCGCCGCCAGCGGTGACCTGTTTTTCCTGCATCGCTTCCAGAAGCGCGGATTGGGTTTTGGGTGTGGCGCGGTTGATTTCGTCGGCCAGTACGATCTGCGCGAAGATCGGGCCTTCCATGAACTTAAACTCTCGCCGCCCGTGGGCGTTTTCTTCGATGACGTTGGTGCCGATGACGTCGGCGGGCATCAGGTCGGGCGTGAACTGGATGCGGCTGAACTTCAGGTGCAGCGCGTCGGCCAGCGCGCGGATGAGCGCGGTCTTGCCCAGACCTGGCACACCTTCGAGCAGCGCGTGCCCGCCTATGAATAGGCAGGTGAGCACGCCGTCGATGATTTCGGTGTGGCCGACGATGGCTTTGCCGATCTCGTCGTGGACTTTGCGGTAGTCCGACCGAAACGCGTCACACGCCGCCTGAATGAGTGGTTCAACTCCGGGAATAGTCGTTGCTGCCATAGTCGTTCTCTCTTGCGTTGTAATCTACACGAATCTGATTGATGAATGAATGTGCGGTCTATTTCCCATCTTCCTGCTCCTTCATCTTTTGCTGGGCGCGGCGCTTGGCTTCCAGAAGCGAGCCGGTGGTGTCGGTCGCGGCGGTTTGGGGAGGCGTTGCAGATGATTTCTTGGGCGCTTTGGGGATGGGCTGCTGGGTTGCCCCGCCGACGATGTTGGTGATGTCGCCGGACACTTGCTCTTTGGCTTCGAACTTGGTCGTCGGCGAAGGCGTCGGAATTGGCGGTGGCGCTGAACTGGCCGACGCCTCGGTCTTGGCGGCCTGTCCGGTGCGGACGCGACGCAGGGCATCCAGCGATTCGGTCGTCTCGACCTTGCGTGTGGTCGTAAACGATCGCACATATCCGATCGCGCTGGCGTAGGCTTTTTCCAGACTGGCGCGGTCCCACGCGATACGTCGAATCGCCACATCCAATAGCAGGAGTGCGATCAAGACGGGCAAAAGCAGATCCCACACCGGCATTGGCGCGTTACGTTGGATAAGCCCGTCGCGCGTGAATAGCGCCGCCGACTCGGGCTTGAACGGGCTAATCACCCGCCCGCCGGTGCGCTCGGCGATCTGGTTCAGCAAGGTGACGTTGCTACGAAGATCGCGCAACTCGGGGCTGGTGTTAACCACCGTCCCCGATCGCAAAATGCCCTGCTGCTGATCGGCCCCGACATACGACAGCCCCACGACATAGTTGCCCGGATCGGGTGCGTTAAAGTCGGTTTCGTAAACGCCCGGGCCGGTCTGGACGAGTCGCACCTCGGCAGGCTTCATATCGGGACCAACTACCGTGCCGCGGATGGTCAGACCGGATCGGAATTGATTGTCCTTGTTCACCGCCTCGACAATGATCTTGCCCTTACCGCCGCTGTTGCTCACTTGAACATCAAAGTCCGCGCTCTCTGCCGGTCGAGCGACTTGTCGCACCGCCTGTGCCCAGAACTTGTCAAAAACGGTCGAACCGACCCAATCGGCACTCCACACTTTTTGGGCGTCCGATGTAAAAACCAACGACCGGCCTAGCCCGGCCTGCCAGTGCGCCAACAGCGGATCGTTTTGATCCCCGGCCACCAGTGGGACTTCGACTTGCGGGCTGTTTTTCTTGGTGCTGAGAACGAATCCGAAAACGCGTCCGGGCAGTTGATCGCCGATACCTTTGACGACCTCGCTGGCGCTGGGGGCGTTTTTGACCGCGATGCCGGCATTGTCTTCTTGAATCAGTGAACGTCGCACAACGGTGGCTTCTTTGATGAAGATTTGCGGCAGTTGTGCGAAGTTACCGTTGATCGGTCCGTACGCGCGTCCGCCGGTCTGGTCGGCGATGCGTCGCATGGTCGGCGGGAGCCCTCCGGCGCTTTGGTCGTGCGGAAAAACGCTCACCGTGCTGATGGTGATCTGATTGTCCACTGCTTTCTTGATCAGGTCCGGGCCCGGCGGGTTCGGATCACCATCGGAGATGATGATCATGTGTTTGCTGCGGGCATCCGAGGCGATCAGGCCTTTGCTGTTGTTGCCGCCTTCGAGGGCTTGGCGCATCGCGTCGTCGAAGTCGGGCATGTCACCAAACGCCATGTTTTTCAGTGCTGCGATGACTTTCGATCCGTCTTCCTTCGCCGCCAGCGGATAATCCCAGACGGTCCCGCCCGCACCCCAACTGAGTACGCCAACCTCATCGCGGGCGTGGATGACTTCGACGGCCTTGATCCCGCACTGGATGCCCCAATAGTTGCCATCCGGCATTTCGCACGAATGCATGATCAGTGCCAGCGCGCCTTTGGGGATCTGTCGTTGGGCCGGGACATCCATGTCCAGCGGGAGGACTTTCTCCAACTCTGTGCCCTGCCACCCACCAGCACCGAGTGCATCAGGCCCGCCGATCACGACCAGGCCGCCGCCCATGTCGTGGACATAGGTGGCGAGCATTTTTCCTTGATCATCGGTGATGCCGCCGGGGCCGCGCGGGACGTTGGCCAGCACGACCGCATCATAGTTTTGCAGCTCGACCGCACCGGCGGGGAACTGATCGACGCGCATCCGCGTGGCGTCCATCTCAATCCCCTGCCGTGCCAGGGCTTGGCGCAAGATCGCCCCGCCGCCTTGAGCGACGTTGTCGATATACAGGATGCGTCCCTTGCCGCGCACGAAGGTAAACGCGGTCGCCGCGTTGTTGGCGGCCAGGGTGTCAGTGACTTTGCGATTTCTTGGCGAGCCGACATTCACGCCGGCCTGTTGAGACGCATCATCGGCCTCAAAAACGGCCCGGAATTGGTGCACACCGGCGTCGGCGAGTGCGGGCACCTGAACGCGTTCGACATTGGCCGGGGGGCTGGTCTTCAGTTGAACGCGTCGGGTCGATTGCACGCCCGATTGCGTGGGATCCAGATCCATCGGCAGGCCCTGATGCGTGACGGTCAACGTGCCATTGGTGAGGCCGGGGTTGGTGCTGCTGAGATAGACTTCGAGGGTGAAGGGTTCGTTTTCGCGCTTCCAGGTGGGCGCGACAATGCGGTCGACCATGACCTCATTGCGAACATCATAAGTGAGCGGCATGACGTCGATCGGCACCCGCGCCGCCGCCGCCGCGCTGAGGGCGGCCTCGATGTCGCCTGTTGTCTGGTTGCCGTCCCAGATCAACAGCATCCGGTGCATCGCGTCCTTGCGTAGCGTAGCCAGGCCCAGTTGTATCGCCGAGGCGACATCCGTCCCGCTGCCGCGCTCGCGGATGGCGCGGGCGTCAAGCTGCAAAGTCATGTCCGCGACCGAATCGACAAACGCACGGTCGGAGAAACTGATCACCCCGATCCGGTCCGCCGCCCGTTTGCCGGTCGTGTCGGCGACCTTGCTGGCATCCCGCAAGAATTGATTGACTGATTCATCCAGCGATGCACCCGGAAAAGTTTGCACCTGATTGGTCGATTCGCTGGCATCGCGAAGCACCATCACATGCACATCGCGGGCGATGCGTGTCCAGGTGATCCCGCCCAGAATCAGCACCAACAAAATGATCACCAGCATTCGGACGACGATCGCGGTCCACTTTCGTGTCTTGCCCAGACCGGCCAGCGATCGCATGCCCAGCCACACAATCGGGACACCCAGCGCGACGATCAGCGCCAGCGCGGACCAGCCGCTGAAGTGGGACAATTGAATTGGCCAGGCCAATGAGAGCATGCGTCCGACACATTAACCGCATTTGCCCGCCAGCGGAAAAGTTTCGCCGTTGGGATGGTGGGGTATAGGGCATAGGGCTTGGGGCTTAGGGCTTGATGAGAATGCTTGGTTGGTGTGTACGTCCACACTTCAAACGTCAAACTCCAAACTTTCGCCACTGCCCACTGCCCACCGCCGACTGCCCACTACTTTTCACTTGTTGCATTTGTTGCATCGGGTTTGATCCATGTGAAAACCATAACTGCTGGTTTTTGCTGGACTTAAGAAATTCGACACCCGAAAAGTGTTGCGCGCCGCGTGCAACTGTTGCAACTCCTACCTTTCCGGCCGGAGATTGGGGCTTCTTATTCAATTGTCAACGAGCGACCGCAGCGCGTGGAAATGCGATGAAACGCGTCCCCAAACGCAGCGCAAAACGACCGTGGTACTATATCCCCAAAAACCCCAAAAGTCGGCGGCAAAATCAGGCAAATCCGCCGATTTCTGGCATCCGCTGACACTATGCTGTCCTGCGACAAAGTGTCGCAGAATATGGACACAGAGGGTGGGAATTGCGGCGAGCTACTCTTCCGCCAAGCCTTCAAACGTCGCTTTGAAGTCTTCTTCGGTCAATGCGGTATCGAACAAGCCAACATCCAGCCCCTTGTGACGGCTCACGCCCATATAGCGCAGGCTCGAATCTTCGTATCTGCGGAACTTCCAGACCGCATCATTCATCAAGGCGCTGTTGAACACGCCCAAACTGACGAGACGCTCGAAGTCTTCGGTTGTCAGTCCAGTGACCTTCTTAAAGAGCTTCGGCTCCAGCTTGGTAATCACGTCCTTCAATCGCTGCTCTCGATAGTCCGTCAGATACATAAACACCGGCACGCGTGCCGCGAACTTGATCAGCTTCTCCTGCACCTGCTTGCGAAGGCTCTTGCGCTCCTTCTCGGCCTCGGTCAATTCCCGCTTCTCACCACTCGACAGTTCTTCTCCCTCACCGGCCTTGCGCTTGGCGTCTTTGATCTGTTCCGATCGGTTGATGATCGTTTCCAGATCGGTGTTGAGATTGCGAAATCCCTCGATGCTCATGAGCGCTTTCATCGCCGCTTCGTCTTTCATCAGACGATTCAGGGTGCTGTCGTCCACGTTCACCAACAGCACGCTTTCCCAGCGTTTTGCCAGCAATGTGGCGCTGGTTCCGCTGGTGGCGATGTCCAAAATCGCCGCCGCGTCCAGTTGTCGCATCGCGCTGCCGTCGTAGGCCAGCACGGGAAGGAATCCGACCAACTCCGCGACGCGCTGCTCTGGCGTGGTATCGTCGGTGGCGAGGCGCGATCCATAATCGGCGATCTGCCTCAACGCTCGATTCGGCGCGAAGTCGAACACATAACACTCGGGCTTGACGACGATCTCTTTTCCCAACTCATCGCACACGGTCCAGGGGGATTGCACGCGGAACGCGCTTTGAAAGTACGTCTCGGGGCTGCTGCACTTGCGAAGCATGAGCATCCCGGCCCATGGCCGCACTGTGACGCCCGTCGTGAGTTTCCCGCACGAAAGGGTGATCGACTTACTCGATAATGGCTCTTCCATCGCATCCAGCACGGGCGGAAGCGCCGCCGCGCCGATGCCCGCTTTCGATCCCGCTGCGATGACGATGTTGTAGTCGTGATAAAACGTGTTGTTCTTCGCCTTAAGCAGATTCGCCATCGCGTAACAACTGGCAACGCTTGGCAAGAACCAAAACGAATGCTGCAACACGCCCAACAATCGGGTATCGCTGAACGGTAACGGCGGGCGGTCCTTCCCAAGCTTCAAATCGTCAATCGTCGTCCCGCGATACGCGCCGCGGATCAGGTCCAGCCACTTCTGCACCTCATCCTCGTGCTCGAACTTCGCGGCCGTCCCTTCGCCCTCGGCAAGGAAAAACTCGTTTAGATCGAACTCGTTAAACTCGCCTTCCTCCGCTACCTGCCGGATATCATCCGGCAAGGTGTACGTCATCAAGACGAGCCTTGGCAACGACAAATAGGGGTTCGGCCCCGGTCCCGGCCAGTCGCGCTTGGCCCGCTGCTCGTCGCTGTAGGTCCAGTTGTAAATCTGCTCTTCGATAAACTCGCCCGATGCCAGCGCCCGGAACGGCGTGCCCGACAGATACAGATAATGCCCGGTCTTGATCGGCAGGATCGACTCATCAAACGCCTGTTCGTCCTTGGTCACTTCCGCCGCGACCTCCCCCTCGTCCTCTTCATCCGCGCCGAACAATCCTTTGGCGTTCTCTCGCCACGCCCCATAGTGATACTCATCGAGCATCACGCAGTCCCAGTCGGTTTCGTGTACCCATTCATTGCGCGGCTTGATCGCACCAGTCGCCGTTCGCTGCAAATAATCCTGAAAACTGCCGAAGCAAACGATCGGCCTATCGGCGTCCACGTCCGTCCACCGCAAATCCCCGTCCCGCGTCACGAACTGCCAGCCTTCAAAGTCGATATGCCGGGTCAAATCCTCCGACCACGCGTGAACCACTGCGGGTTTGAACGTCAGCACCAACACTTTCGACCAGCCCATTTTCTTGGCCAGTTGATACGCGGCAAACGTTTTGCCGAAGCGCATCTTCGCGTTCCACAAGAAGTGGGGCGTGTGTCCCGGCTGCTCGGTCTTGGCTTTCTCGAAATAGTCGGCGGTTCGTTCGACGGCTTCGCGTTGCTCGGGGCGCAAGGCGAAGCTTAACGTGCGGTCTTCGACGTTCGCGGTACGCTCGCGCACCGCCACCACTGCCGCTCGCACCTGTTGCACGGTACACTTGAACCATTCGTGCGACGGGTTCTTGATTCCCTTGGCGCGCAAATGCCGATGGATGTCGTGATCGGTAAACGCCGACCCGTCCGGCCGCATAGCCGGTTCGATCAACTCGATTCGGTAGGCGTCCAAGCCAGACGGGAATTGCTCCGCAATCCGATCGTTCGCCGGCCGCTCGGTATAGCCGACCTTTAGCAGTCCGGCATGATCCGGGTGGGTGCTGGCGAAGGCGTAGATCGTCGGTGTCGCGGCAGGACGCGGGGGGAAGAAGTCGCTTGAAGTCACTTTCTTTATTCCTTGATTGACAAAACAGCCCCATTGTGTCGATAATGTATTGAGCCCTGCTCGAACCGAAGCCTTTCGCCTAGCGTGAGGTACTTATGTAGGTTCGGTGGGGCTCTTTTTTGCGCCCCGCTTGGTTCTGCTGGCGTCGTACTCAAATTCTGCCGGTCTAAAGCACCAGTGTCGGTAGGGCATTTCCCACCTCTCCTTCGTTCCACCACCCGTAGTAATCCCAATGTTGAAGTTTGGCCGGATCGCTTGGATGTGCTTGAGGATGTGTAAACGCAGCTCATCTTTCGCAACCGTCGTCAGGCCTCTGCGGCGTTTCCCCGGCGGTTTGGCCTTGTGTTTGTCGTTCAACCGAAAACAGATCGAACCAAGGACGATATCCAGACACTGCAACAACACATGGTCGTGTGACTCGACCTCCGTGATGTCCTGCTTCGCCAGGTGCAGGCGCACGTCTCGGAAAGCCGCCGAACTGCCTAACGCCTCGATGTAGCCCTTAAACTTCGCCGCCTGCTCGCCGGTGTCGGGAAACTGATCGAAATAAACGCGCAACCGGGTGGGTCCCTGATCGTGCGGCATCTGGGCGAAACCGAACGCGTGCTTGACGAACTGGTAGTACAATCGCCAATAAGTCGTCTGCCTCTGTTCGGCAGTCAGGCCCAGCGGCTCCTGTGCGTTTTGCCGGAACATGATTCGCACCTTCACGTTGCCCGCCTGCAGTTCCCAAAAGAACGCGTCCATCAGCGACTTGTACTTGCCAAGATAAGCGGCGGTCACCTTCTTCCACTTCACTTCTTTGAAAAGGTTCAAGGAAGTTTTGACCGCATTGAGACGATCGGTCACCGCCTGATACTGGCTCGCCCCGACCAGAAGCCCGCCGTAAAAGTTCGAGTAGTAGTCGCCGTGTTTGTCGGATTCATCGCAGAAAAGGATGTACTCCTTCTCCACCTCCTCCCGTTGTTTTCGCGCGGCCATCGATCACTCCCATGCCCGAATCTTCGACTCAATGAAAGCGACCTCGTCCGCCGCAAGCTTGTACCGTTTCGCCAGATCAGCGTCGGTCCAACGGCGAGTCATGTCGAGAATTGGGATGTACGCGAACGTTTCTTTTGTGATCCCGTGCGAGTACATGAATAGCGACATTAGGAAACGGAAGAAACGCGTCTTCATATATAGATGCAGATTGCGCGCTTCTTCCTCGGTCTCGTAATGCCCGATCACGAGATAGGTCTCTGTGCAAATCGTTCCGGGTGGCAGGACATCGGTACGGGCAAGAACCCTTCGCGTACCATCATTCCCCGGATTTCCTGCGTGTTCATGCCCTGAGCGCGACGAGATTACTTTCCATCTGTCGATCATTTCGATCCCGGCAGTAATGTCTTTCCGCTTGTATGGGCCGGTTCCCTTCTGCCAATACAGAATTAGGTCGCCGCTCTCCTGCGGCTGGACGTAGGTTCTCAGACCAAAAGGCTTGTACGACGACACTTGCTCCCGCATGCGCCGCTCGTCCTTTGCCAAAAGCTTGCGAATAATTGGGATTGCCCGGCTTTCGCGGATGAACGTCTCGAACTCGTTGAGCTGCCTTGTAGTAGACGTTTCAACGCCGCCCTGGACATTCACCATCTCACAGGGACCGTTGTAGTCCCTGTCCCAAAGGTAGTAGCACACGCCGCCAGCGACGCTGACGCCGGGGAAGACATCGGCTGCGTTCTCAAAATCGATGATCTTGCGAATCCGACTGTCCGCGAGCATTTCCTCGCGAAAATCGTCAAGCCCCTTTCCGCCACCGAACCAGCGCGACGGAATGACCATCGTCATGTATCGTGGCTCAAGCTTTTTCGCCTGTCGTACAAACTGATGGTAAATCGGCGACGCGCTACGCCCGAATCCTCCATCGCTCAACTGATACGGCGGATTGCCAACGATCACGTCGAATTTCACGTTAAATACCTCCATCGGGTCGATGCCGTGGATGAACGGGTAGGCGTAGGCCTCGAATGTTTCGTCGCGATCGTACTCGCCCTGATTAGCGCCACAGGATTCGCACTTGCCGTTGGCGTTCCAGATGTGTTGTGTATTGGGCAAGCGGATGTTGCCGTCCGGCTTGGTGAACGCGGTAGCGATACTAAACCTGCCGTCCGCCTTTTTCGAGCAGTAGACACTTCGTCGGCTGAGGAAGGCAGTCAGTTCGCTGGTCGCCAGCCCAAAGACTTGCTTCGTCAGAATGTGATTGATGCGGGCTTGCTCATCCGGCATCTGGTCCTTGAGGCCTTCGTTCAGCCGTCGTGCTATCTCGCGCAGGAAGACACCGGACTTGGCGACGGGATCGAGGAACGTGGTGTCGGGTCTGCGGAACAAATCCTGCGGTAGCGTATCGAGCATTTCCGCAGCGAGTTTGGGCGGGGTGAAGACCTCATCAGCGCTGAGATTGGCGAGACAGGTGAGGATGTCGGGGTTATGGCCGTCCACGTATCGCCTCCGCGTCTGCGACTTTCAGGTAGTGGCACGGGCGATAATCGCCAACGGGCGTGGGCACAAATACGTCTTCCCCGAAATCGCTAGACATCGGAAGATTAAACATATCGGTCTGGCGAAGCAAATGGTCGTAGGCATAGTCGCGCCGCTTCAAATGCGTGCCATTGATCGGCGACCACTCGGAAAAGACGATCGGGCGATGATCGAGCGTTCGCATATCCAGTGCATCCGCTTGGATAATGTTGCGGGACAGAATGAATTGCACGGCGCGTACCGCAGCGGGCGGGAGGGGCTTTTTGAATAGTTGACGATGGGCCTGATCGACGACACTTAACAGGCGGTTTCGACAGATAACGGCGTTGTCGAACAGCAGTTCGATCCCGTAAATGCTACAAACGCAAAGAACCGCGTCACGTTCCCATTTGCCACGGAATCGCCGACGTGTCCTCTCAACCGTAAGGAGCTTTCGGCGCAATACTTCAGCGAGGAAATTGCCATCGCCGCAGGCCGGTTCGAGAAATCGCGAGTCGATCCGTTCGCACTCGTGGGCGACAAGATCAAGCATATCATTGACCAGTTCGGGCGGGGTGAAGACTTCGCCATGCGCGATAATGCGATGCCGAGAAGCTTTCTCCATTTTCTTTTCCGGAGCAATTGGCACAGGGCGTTCCCATCAATACGTTTGAGTAATCGACAGTGTATCGCGACCGGGATTGAATGGATAGTCGGACGAACGGCACCGAAACAGCCGTTAACCGCGCAACCGCTGCCCGGATTTCATCGGCGACTGGTGGGGGATCAACCCCGATGCGTCATCTTGCCACGCCTGAGTGTATGATCTGGGCGTGAAAGAATCGGACGAGTTTGAATCTCACCCGCGTACGCTGCTTCTGCACGGGATCAATCGGCTGTTTAGTCGGACGTATCATGAGGTGGAGGTGGAGTCGCCGGTGCGCGTGCCGGAGACGGGCGGCGCGATCGTGATCAGCAACCACATCTCGGCGTTGGATCCGCTGTTGGTGCAGGCGGTCGTGCAACGCCCGATCGTGTGGATGGTCGCCAAGGAATATTGCACGCGCCAGCCATTGAAGTGGTTGTTTGAGTCAATCAAAGCCATCCCGGTGTCGCGAGATGGGAAAGACTCGGGGCCGCTGCGGGCGGCGTTACGGACGTTGTCGGCGGGGCATGTGCTGGGCATCTTTCCGGAGGGGAAAATCGCCAAGAGCGAGGCGATCCAGCCGTTTCAGACCGGGGCAGCGATGATCGCGCTTCGGGCGGGGGTGCCGGTCACGCCGGTGTATCAATTCGGCAGTTCGTTTGGGCAGTCGATGATGCGTTCGGTGCTGATCCCTCAAAAAGTGCGATTGCGGGGAGGGCAACCGATTTACTTGCGGGACGCGGTCTCTGACCCACGCGATTTGGCCGCTGCCACTGAGCAACTTCAACGCGCGCTCGAATCGTTGAGGCATCAAACGGTGTGTATCTGACCAATCGGGGAAACCCCCAGAGAAATCACTCAAATCGACGGCTTAGAATAAATCTTCTGA
>JBGSMH010000287.1:0-10899 GCA_041740275.1 Phycisphaerae bacterium | reverse complement strand
GGGTACGAAAATCGAATCCGCCACCGCCGCTTGAAGACTGTTGCGATTCTTTGTGAACGGTTCGCAGGCGTACCTGCTGACCCCACAGAAATACTGGTACTTGGCGCGAGCCACATGTCTCCGGAGTACCGGCGACATGTGGCACCCAAACAAAACGACCGGGACAGTCCGCGACACCCGATCAATTGTGCGATTTCGGGGTCGTGTGGACAATCGGCTACCGGTTCTTATAATAAGCTATTAATTGGCTACTAAATGGGAGGCCTGACCTGTTGACCCTCCGTGAGCAAACTTTCGATCAAGCCGCGTTGCCCATCAGTGCGAGCTGGTTACTGGCCGACTGCATGGAGTTTCGCGGCAAGCAGGAGCTTTGGAGCCGGCAACGCCCGGAGATGCTCGAAGCGTTGCGGCAGCAGGCGATGATCCAGAGTGTGGAGTCCTCGAACCGTATCGAAGGGGTCACGGTCGCGCCCGAGCGACTGGCGCCCCTGGCGCTGGGAAATGCCCGGCCGCGTGATCGGTCTGAGGAAGAACTCTCCGGCTACCGTCGCGCTCTGGATTGGATTTATTCTCGCAAGACGGTAGTTCCCATCGACGCGCGAACGATTCGGCACCTGCATGCACTTTCCCATGCCGGAGCAGGTGATGCCGGGGAGCTCAAACGACTCGACAATGAGATTATCGAGATTCTTCCCGGTGGAGAACGGCGTATTCGTTTCAAGCCGACTGCCGCGAAACATACTGCGGGCGAGGTTGATGATCTCTGCGAGGCGTACCAGCGACTGACGACCGCGCAGCGGGTGCCGCCACTGCTGATCGTCTCGACGATGGTCTTTGATCTGCTGTGCATTCACCCCTTCCGCGACGGCAATGGTCGCGTCTCACGCCTGCTGGCCAACATGCTACTGCTGCAAGACGGTTTCAGCGTGGCTCGGTATGTCAGCTTGGAGCGATTGGTGGAGCAGAGCAAAGAAGACTACTACCACACGTTGGGCGAATGCTCGGCCGGCTGGCACGAAGGTCGCAATCCAATCCTGCCGTGGTGGAATCACTTTCTGGGCCTCTTGCGACGCGCCTATATGGAGTTCTCGCAACAGGTTGAGCGTGGCGGTGGTCAACCGGCCAAATCGGAGCTTGCCCGTCAGGCGATCCTAAGCCAAGTGGGAGAGTTCACGTTGGCCGACATCCAAAGCCAGCTTCCGGGGATCAGTAGCCAATTGCTGAAAAAGGTCTTGGGGAATATGAAGACGGCCGGGCAGGTGTCCTTAGCTGGCCGTGGCCGAGGCGCAAAGTGGATGGTCCGAGCGAGCGACTTCAAACCGGAGGGAACGGTCCGCACGAGTACCTGCTGACCGTTCCCGGCTGCCGCTGATTATCCGCTGGGTGTCTGAAAAATCGAATCCGCCACCGCCGCTTGAAGATTGTCGCGATTCAGCCTTCAATACACCACTGTGGAATCGCTGACCGGAAAGTTTCTTCTCGCCCAGCCGGTGCTGGTGGACCCGAACTTCGCCAAGTCGGTCGTGCTGATCGTTCGGCATGACATGGAAGGCGCGTTTGGGCTGGTCGTCAATCGGCCACTTACGGTCAATATCGCTGATGCACTGGGCGACACGGTCGAAAGTGCCAAGGACAACGACGCCCCGATCTATTCGGGCGGGCCTTGTCAGGGGCCGGTGTTTGCTTTGCACACCAATCCCACCCTTGGCGGGGAAGAACCCATCCCCGGCGTCTACCTGACCACCGAACGTGATGGGATCGATCTGCTGCTCTCCAGCGCCGCCGACCCGATCAAGCTTTTTGCCAGTTATTCGGGTTGGTCTCAAGGCCAGATCGAAAGCGAACTGGCCGAGGGAAGCTGGGTCATTGTCGAAGGGTCCGCCGACGAGGCGTTTTCGATCGACCCCCACCTCTGGGCCCGCCTGCATACGCGGTTGAGCCTCAGCCGATTCGTCGATCCGAACCGAATCCCGGATGATCCGTCGGTGAATTGATGGGGCGGGATCGGAATAGTTTGGAGTTTGAAGTTTGGCGTTGAAAGCCAAGCCATTAACTCCAAACTTCAAACGCCAAACTATTTCCGCCTAATCCATATCCTTCATCGCCTTCTCCAAGACGTCCAGTTCCTTCTGCACATCCGGGCCGAGCATGGCGACGCGCATCATCTCGGACATCATGCCTTTCATCGACGTTTCCATCCGCTCCTTGTATTTCTCCTGAAGCGCCTTGTCTTCTGCGTCGTCGGGCTTGCCGATCTTATCGGCACGCGCTTTGAGCGCTTTCATCTCGGCGGCGATCGCCTCCAACTTGGGTGCCTGGGCGGTGGCGGATTGCTTGTCGGTGATCTTCTTCATCGACGCGGTGATCGCGTCGAATTGGTCGAGCATCTCCTCCATGATCGCCTCGCGCGAATCCCCGCCGCAACCGCTCAGCAGCAAGGCCCCACCAATCAAAGTCGCCAGCGCCGCAGTTTTGTTCAATGCCTTCATCGTGTGCTTCCCTACTTAGGACGTGTTACCCGAGGCGACGATCGCCCCGACCGACGGAATAATCGCCGAAGAAAACGCCAGAGGCAAGGGTTTGCGGAATAGTTTGAAGTTTGGAGTTTGACGTTGGTCTTCAACTCCAAACTTCAAACGTCCAACTCCAAACTTTGCCCCCCAACCTGCTATACTCTCCGGCTTGTCAAAATCCGACCCTACAACCCGACCCGAACTTCTCGCTCCTGCCGGTGACTGGGACGCCATGCGCGCCGCGGTCGCAAGTGGGGCGGATTCGGTTTATTTTGGGCTGGAGACGTTCAACGCCCGCTTCCGCGCCCACAACTTCACAACCGACGAATTGCCCGAGGTGATGGACTACCTCCATCGGCACAACGTCAAAGGTTTTCTCACCTTCAATACGCTCATCTTCAGCGATGAACTCGACGATGCGATCGACTACATCCGCGCGATTGCCAATGCCGGGGTCGACGCAGTGATCGTGCAGGATCTGGGCATCGCCCGGCTGATTCACACGCTGGTTCCCACGTTGCCCATCCACGGCAGCACGCAGATGACGCTGACCGAGCCGCGCGGGATCGAATTTGTCCGCAAACTCGGCGTCGAGCGCATCGTTCTGGCACGCGAATTGTCGATCGAAGACATCCGCAAAATCGCCGCCGGGACGGATATGCCGCTGGAGGTTTTTATCCACGGTGCGATGTGCGTCGCCTATTCCGGCCAATGCCTGACCAGCGAATCGCTCGGCGGCCGCTCTGCCAATCGCGGGCACTGTGCTCAGGCGTGTCGATTGCCTTACGACCTGATCGTCGATGGAGAGCATCGCGACATGGGCGGCGTCAACTATCTGGTCTCCCCGCAGGATCTGGCCGCCTATGAGTTGGTGGACAAGCTGGTCGATGTGGGCGTGGTGAGCTTCAAGATTGAAGGTCGTCTCAAAACCGCCCACTATGTTGCCGCGACTGCGCGGACCTATCGCGAAGCGATCGATGCCGCGATCGGCGGGCGTAAGTTCCACATCACGCCTGAACAGCACGGCGATCTGGAACAGGTCTTTTCGCGCGGGTTATCCACCGGATTTCTCGATGGTGTGAATCATCAGCGACTCGTCCCGGGTCGATTCCCCAAGTCGCGCGGGCGGCGCTACGGGCACGTCATCGGACGGACCTCCAACGGGCTGATTCTCGAACCCGATCCGCAAAGTGCCGGTCGTTCGTCGCCCATCCCCGATCTCAAGCCCGGCGACGGACTGGTCTTTGATGAAGGCCACCCCGACCGCGACGAACTCGGCGGGCGCATCTACGCGATCAAGCCCCAATCCAAGAACCGCGTGCTGATCGAAATGGGCCGCGAAATGCGCGTGATGGACGTGGCGATTGGCGCGATAGTCTGGAAAACCGACGACCCCGCCGCCCGCAAACGGCTGGAGCAAACGTTTGCCAAGGATCGCGTCGTTCATCGCACGCCGATCGACATGAGCGTGATCGCCCGGCTGGGTCAGCCTTTGCGGCTGACGGTCACCGACGGGCAGCACGAGGTGTATGTCGAAAGCGAGTCCAAACTCGCCAAGGCCGACAAATATCCTGCGACCGAGCGATTGCTGCACGACCAACTGGGCATGTTGCTAACCACGCCTTTTGCATTGCGCACGCTCGAATGCGTGATCGAAGGCGACCCGATCGCGCCCAAGCCGCTGTTGGCGGATGTGCGACGTCGGGCGATTGAGCAGTTGATACAGAAGCGACAAAAGCGACACGAAGTTTCTGATGTGGCATGGGCTACCAGCCCATCTCGTTCGGATCATGGGCTGGTAGCCCAAGCCACAAAATTGCATGTGATGGCTCGGACGGTCGGGCAGGTCGAAGCACTGCTGCGACTGGAAGAAAAGCCATCGACGATCTACTGCGATTTTGAGGATGTGCGTCGCTACAAGATCGCGGTCGAAATGTGCCGCAAGGCGAACATGCCGATCACGGTGGCGACGATGCGGATCGTCAAGCCCGGCGAGGATGGGTGGCTGCAACAGATTCTGGATTGTCAGCCCGATCAGGTGCTGGTGCGGAATCTGGCATCGATCCATTTTTTCCAGAATAGCGCGCCGGGATTGGGGCTGATCGGGGATTACGCGCTCAATGTCGCCAATCATCTGACCGCACAGGTTTTCAAAGAGACGGGTCTGCTTCGCGTCGTGCCCAGCTACGACCTGAACTGGAAACAGATGTCAGCGATGCTGAGCAATTACGATCCGGCGTATTTTGAGTGTGTCATTCACCAGCACATGCCAATGTTCCACATGGAGCATTGCGTTTTTGCCCACACGCTGAGCAATGGCAAGGATTATCGCGATTGTGGTCGGCCGTGTGAGAAGCACGCAGTTGATCTGCGCGACCGGACCGGTCAGCCACACCCGTTGATTCCTGATGCCGGTTGTCGCAACACGCTCTACAACGCCGCCGCCCAGTCGGGGGCGGAGTATGTGCCGAAGATGCGCGTGTTGGGGATCGGGCATTTCCGTGTCGAATTGTTGCGACAAAAGCCCGATGAGGTCGCTCCGCTGGTGCGGAAGTATCAGGACATCCTCTCCGGCCGGGAGGACGCCCGGGTGGCGGTCAAGTCGCTCCGGGTTCTGAACCAACTGGGCGTAACCCGCGGGACGCTCGATCGAGAGTGACACGCGTCCGGCGTGAGCCTCGCGCTGATGTTCTGTAGCTGCGACGCCTGCGTCGCCCATTTTCTTGACCCGGAAAGCAACGAATTGGCGACGCAGGCGTCGCGGCTACAGGCGCGCGATCCAAGCCTTATGCGTATGAGTCATTCCCAACGAGCGCCACGCAGGCAGAATACTGCACTTACGCGACGGTGGCCTGAGTCGGTTGAGCCGACTTGCGGAATCGCTTGGACAACTTGTATGCGCCCCAGACGATCAGCACCCACGGCGCGACCAGGCAGACGCCGATCACGATCAGTTGCACGCTCCATGCCAACCCGCGCAGACTGGTCGATAGACCGGCGGTGATGCTGGACCAGATTCCATCGTCCTGGCCGATCAAGGCGTCGGCCTCGGTCAGTTGAAGCTCAAAGCGGGTGCGCGATAGTGCGCCATCGGGGGCCTGGGCGTTGGTCGAGGTGTTCATCGACCAGATCTCGCCACTGCTGCGCATGCCCTCGATGATCGTCCCGGCTTTGTCGCGAGGGATGTCCATGACGACACGGGCACTGCTGCGTCCATTGTTGTCGCGGCTGACGTTCTGATCGATCACGCGCCCGCCGAGTTGGTCGGCCATCGCGATATAGGCCTGCTGCGTGGTCTCGGCACTATCGACGCGCAACGTCGCATTGGTGGTCTGTCGCGGCGGGAGTCGGTCGGAAGCATAGAGCGAGACGTTCAACATCACCTTAGTGTCCAGTGTGTTTTGCGTATCGTTGGATCGCGTGACCTGCCGCGTCAGCACGTCACCGGCCAGTTTCTGGGCTTTTTCCCATTCCGCTAGCGCGGCGCGTGGCACTTCGACCTGCAGAATCGCGGTGATGTTGTCGCGATCGCCTTCAACGACGCTCGATTGCAGAATGCGACCCTTGGCTTCGGTGACCATCGCAAACAGCGATTGATGCGCCGTAACCACATCCTTGCTGGCAAGCTGCAATGTCGTGGTCTCGCGTGCCGCGACGGCGGCGGCGGAGACGATGCGGAGGCCAAAGCCCTGCTTGGCGCTAATGACGTTGGCGGTGTCGCGGTTTTCGGTCAGTTGCAGATTCATTACCACGCCGATGCCGGGCAAGGATGCCGACATCTCTGCCGCCTGTGCCGAGGGGATTTCGATCTGCATCGTCGCGATGACCGAGTTGGCCTGTGGACGTTGCAGGTCGGAGTTGATCACGCGCCCGCCGATCTTTTCGACCTGCGCGATCACTTGTTTGAACTGTGCTTCGACATCGTCCGATGCGATCGTCGCGGTCGTGGTGAGTCGCGGTGCGACAGTGGCGGCCGAGATGATGCGGAGGGTGTAGCCTTGCTTGGCGGTGGTGACGTTGGCGGTGTCGGGGTTTTCGTTCAGTTGCAGATTCATCACCTCGCCGATGCCGGGTAAGGACGCCGATATCTCTGCAGCCTGTGCGGCGGGGACTTCGATCTGCATTGTGCCGATGACCGAGTTGGCCTGGGGGTGTTGCAAGCTGGACGTCACCACGCGGCCGCCGACTTTTTCGACCTGTGCCATCACCTGCTTGAACTTCGTTTCGACATCTTCGGCTGCGATTGTCGCGTTGGTGGTCAGTCGCGGTGCGACATTGGCGAGATTGTAGATCGAGACGCGGATCGTGGTCGGCTTTTTCTCGATCTGCGATCCTGCCAGCGGGGCGGTGGTTCCGTCCACGCTGGTTTGCCTGCGATCGATATCCAGCCGCGCGACTTTGCCCAGTTGCTTGAGTCGGTCGATGACCGGCCCGGCGCGATCGGACGGGAGTTCGGCGACGATGGTGGCGGCAAATTGACCGGCATCCAGCTTCTTCATGTCGCTGGTGATGACCCGGCCTTTGGCGTCGTCGATCGCCTTGAGCAGATCGGTGCGGGCTTTGTCCACATCGTCGGTTTCCAGTCCCGCCGAGACGGTCTCGGTTTCGATCGACGCCGACGATGCCTTGATGTCGCGCTCCTGCAGCGTGACGGTGAGCGTGCTGAGGCCGATCAGGTTGTCGTAGTAGCGTTTTTCACCTTCGTATTTTTCGATCTTTTCGCGCCAGACGCCCAGTTCTTTCTCAGCCGCCAGAAGGTCTTTGATCGCGCCTTGCCCGGTGCGGATCATTTCCAGGAGTCGATCTTCCATGGCGCGAGCGGCTTTGAGGCCGGACTCGACATCGGTGTATTGTTTGCTGACATCCTGGGCGCTGATTTTTTGTGCTTTCAGATCGCCGATGCCGCGAAGCATGAGGACGAAGGTGTCGAGTCGCTCGGGCGGGATGCGGAGGGTGATCGACCCGCGCATCTTACCATTGGAAAGCTTGGCACTGTCGGTGGAGGCGACAAATCCGCCTTGCTCGATGAC
Organism: Phycisphaerae bacterium; assembly: GCA_041740275.1. Lineage (GTDB taxonomy): Bacteria > Planctomycetota > Phycisphaerae > Tepidisphaerales > Tepidisphaeraceae > BPJO01. Next base: position 3,356 of record JBGSMH010000287.1, on the reverse strand, counting down.
CAGCTTGGTGATGGTCATGAGCGAGGTGTTGAAGGAATCGACTTCGAACTCGACATTGCCGGAGCGGATGACTTTTTGGGTTCGCACGACTGCCGGTGGGGCTTCGGGTGCCTGCACGACGGTTGGGGGCCCGTCGGCACCGTTTGTCGGCGGGGAGGCGGGGGGCTTGGGCGTTGCGACAATTGGAGTGGGGATCTTTTTCTGTTCTTCTTGGGCTTTTTGTAGGGTCGGAAGGTCTAACTTTTTGGTTAGTTCGGTTTTCTCGGCGTTATCCTTGCTTTGGTCGGGCTTGAAATGGTCGGCAGGTGGGGTTGCAGGGGCGTCTGACGTGCTCCTGGCACGATATTCAAACCGTTCGTCAGCGGCACCCTTTTGCCCGCCTCCACCGCCACCACCACCACCGGGGATGACGCCGCTGGAGTCCACTGAAACTCCACTTTCGCGACCTATTTGGCCAGACAGTGTGGCTCCTTCGAGACTTTTCTTGTCGCCTTCTGAGAGGGTTTCCTTGCTGCCCGATTTTCCCTCCTCACTGAAAAGCCCCTCGCGCGTCTTTCCGGTCGAGGGACCGGTGAGCGAAAAACTGGGCGCGTTGCTGAAATCGGGAGTGTGAATGGGGGCAAAAACGCGCGCTGCGGGGGGGCCGGACGCAAGTTGTTTCGTCCGATCGCCTACGGCCTCCTGATCGTTCGAGCGCCCACGCAGTTCTAGTTTTGCCTCCTTGTTTGCGACTTCACTCAACCGTTGGGCAACCTCCCCGTTCGTACGCAATCCAGGCTCCCCGATCTGACGCAAGTTCGACGCTGCGGCGGGACCATTGTCCGCGTCTCTCCCATCGTAATCGCTATCCTTTTTTGCACCGCCGCTGAAGGTCATCGAGCCACTCGAATCAGAGTACATCGCCAGGCGCGGCGAAGCCGCCTGTGGATTGAGTTGTTCGTTGCCGAGATAGCCGAACGCGCCGAGCAGTCCGATCGCCACGACGGCGGCGGCGCTTTTGACGACCCACGGGGAGGGCGTCAGGCGAAGCCGGGAGCGGTGCGACAGGTGCGACACGATCCGCTGGTCCAAGTCCGGCGGCGGGGCGTACGAACCCAATGCCGCCAATAGTTGATTGTCGAGCGAGCGGAGATTTTCAGGAAGTTCTTGGGTCATGGTTCGCCTCTATTTCCTATTGGCCAGTTTCTTGGAGTTTTTCGCGGAGCAATTCCAGGCCCCGGTGCAGCAGGCCGCGAAGGCTGCCGTTGGTCAGCGAGAGTTGGTGCGACATCTGTTCGTAGTCGGCCCCACCTAGATAGCGAAGCGATAGCACCTGTTGATACTGTTCGGGCAGTTCATTCATCGCCGCCAGTGCCCGGCGGGTGAGTTCGGATTCACCGGCCCGCTCATCCGGCGACAGACCCGACGCGATCGGCTCATCGGATGACTCGATCGCGACCGGATCTCCGCGTTTTGATCGCGTGCGACGTTTGATCTCATCGAGTCGCACATTTTCGGCGATCTTAATCAACCAGGCGCGAAACGTTTCGGGGGTTTTCAGGTCGCCGATGGAACGCCAGGCACGCAGAAACGTCTCTTGTGTCAGGTCTTCGACCAGCGAGCGGTCACGCGTACGGAGGATCAGGTGCGACCAGACCAGTCGGCTGGTGCGTTCGATCAGCCGATCAAACGCTCCCCGGTGTCCGGCGACCGCGATTCGAACCAGATCATCATCAACACTGTCGGCCAAGTTGTCTCCTGCCATTGAGATAGACGACAGTTGGACGCTGGGCGCGCGCAGAAAGATTCAAAAAATCCATTCGGGCGATCGGAAATGGAGAATGCCCGCCATGTGGACTGCGTCTGACACACGGCGAGCGCATTCTGGATCGACTTGTCTATTTCCAACCCTGGACCATCGAATAGAACGGTTCGCTTCGGATCAGTGGCGATCGGTAATAGGCGAGCAGGTCTTCAATAGGACTGAGTCGGTCGATTGGTCCGGTGTAATTGTGTTCAAGCAGGCCGGCGGATCGAGCGGAGGTGCCGGTGCCGCCTCGGGTGACCTGGTTGTTAAGCATCGAGAAGTAAAACGCGATTTCATAATTGGGCGCGATGTACTTGTGGTAGACCTCGTCAATGGCGGCGGCCCAGGCGGCATCTTGGGAGCCGTCATAGGCATAGCCGCGGACGTTCCACTCCGTTGCGATCATCTTCTTGCCAAAGCTTTTGGCGAAGGCGGCCGCCTTGGGCGTGTAGACTGGGATGGTGCTGCGCGTGGTGTCGTTCGGTGCCGCAGGGTCGTAGCTGCCGTATGGATGGAAGCCGACGTAGTCGATATAATCCAGTGCATTGCGAGTCTGGAGTTGACTGAGAATCGTGAGTAAATCGTTGGGGCTGTAGCGGACGCTGGCAGAGACGACGGTCTCGCCCTGGCTCTTGAGTGCCTGAGCCGCAGGAATCAGCAATTGATCGACATAGCTTTTCAGACCGGCGGTGCGATTGGCACCTGAAGGCTGCCAGCCAAAATCGGCGTCGACCTCATTGCCAATCTCCCAAAGATCGATCACATCCTTCAGTTTCTTGGTCGAAGTTGGCGTTTCGGTAGAGTTCATCAGGTGATTGAACTGGTCTTTAACGACCTGCGCTGAAGCGGGGACCGCGCCTTTGTGTTGTGCGACGGTCGCCAGAATGGTGAAGCCGGCGCGTTTGAGATCGAAAGCGCGTTTCATTGCCAGCCCACCCAGTGCGGTGCGGGCTTCGATGGGCGTGGGCATCCAACTGTTGACCAGTTGCCGCTCGGTGATGGTGTCCCAAGCATTGGAACGTTCGTTCCATTCGGTCAGAGAGATCCAGATGCGAACCGCAGTCACGCCCAGTCGTTTGGCTTCGGCGACGGCGTTGTCAAAGTGAGCGTCCCAATAGGCTTCGTCACTGAAGCTGATCGCGACGGGATGCTCCGTATTAATGGGAGTCGGCGTGGGTATGGGGGTCGGTGTAGGCGTTGGCGTCGGCGTCGGAGTTGGTGTCGGTGTTGGTGCCGGAACAGGCGTGGGTGTGGCGACGGATTCAACGTTTTCGATGCTGTACTCATCGTCGTCCGCCTGGGCGGCGTCGTCGCCCGAACCACCATCGATGAGGTCGGCTTCGCCATCGCGCGCGAAGATCTGGTCGTCGTCTTCTTCGCCGTAAATCAGATCGACACCGGACCCGCCGGTGAGCTGGTCATTCCCGATCCCGCCATAGAGTCGGTCCTTGGATGCGCCGCCGTCGAGCAGATCGTTTCCGTGCTGTCCCCAGAGGCTGTCTCGCCCGCCCGCGCCGTAGAGGCGGTCGTTGTGCGGCCCGCCGATGAGTCGGTCGTCGCCGTCTTCGCC
>JBGSMH010000286.1:0-13508 GCA_041740275.1 Phycisphaerae bacterium | reverse complement strand
GAGTCCGGACAATCTGTGGTAATCGCATTCAGCTAACCAGCCGTGCGTGGGGGACCTATGCTGCAAACCCCAACCACACTGATTCTTCGCGTCCGCCTTCGCGCCCTCGCGCCTTCGCGGGAGAGCTTTACAGTGCTTCTGATTCGCGGTGCTCTGTCTGAATGGTGCGCCGTCGGCTATACTCCCGCCCCTTATGTCATTAGATGTCGGAATCGTCGGACTGCCCAACGTCGGGAAGAGCACCATTTTCAACGCGCTCACCGCCGCCGGTGCGCTGGCGGCCAATTACCCGTTTGCCACCATTGAGCCGAATGTCGGGATCGTCAACGTTCCCGATCCACGCCTAAAGCAGATTCATCAGTACATCACGACCGACAAAATCGTCCCCGCCAGCGTGCGGATCGTCGATATCGCCGGCATCGTCCGTGGTGCCAGCACCGGCGAAGGTTTGGGCAACAAGTTTTTGTCCCATATTCGCGAAGTGGACGAGGTGTTGCAGGTGGTGCGGTGTTTTGAAGACCCGGATATCACCCATGTTGATGGCAAGATCGACCCGCTGCGCGATATCGAGACGATCAATACCGAATTGTGCCTGGCCGATCTGGAGACGGTGACATCGACGATGGATAAAGCGGTTCGGCTGGCGCGATCGGGGGATAAAGACGCGACGGCACGGGTGGATATTCTGAAAAAAGTGCTGCCGCTGCTGGAGGCCGGGCGTCCGGCGCGGGCGGCGGATCTGAACGAGGATGAGAAGAAACAGATCAAATCGCTCGGGTTAATGACCGCCAAAAAGGTGTTGTTTGTCGCCAACGTCGCTGAGAACGATCTGGAAGGCAGAGACCCGTTGGTGCAGGTGGTGCGGGACTATGCCGCCAGCGTCAATTCCGAAGTCGTCCCGGTCTGCGGAAAGCTGGAGGCCGAACTCAGTGAGCTTCCCGAGGCCGACCGCATTGAAATGCTGGAGTCTTTGGGTCTGAAAGAACCGGCACTGGCGAGTCTGACACGGGCAGCGTACCACCTGCTGGGACTACAGAGCTATTTCACGGCAGGTCAGATCGAGATTCGTGCATGGACGATCACCCAGGGCACCAAAGCCCCCCAAGCCGCCGGGGTGATCCACGGCGATCTGGAAAAGAGCTTTATCAAAGCCGAAGTGTTTACTGTCGAGGATCTGCTGAAGCACAAGTCTGAGGCCGCCATCAAAGCCGCCGGTCGGTTGCGGTTGGAAGGCAAGGAATATGTGATGCAGGACGGCGACATCGTCCACTTCCAGGCCGGGCTCGCGGGCAAGAAATAGTCGGGCGTAGCGTGAAGATTTTGCTAACGCGGCGCGATGAAATTGAAAAAGGTGTCTAATGTCCAATATGCGAAAACACGCCGTCTATGCCTTATTGCTGAGCCTGCTGCTGGCCGTCCAGACGACCTATGCCGAGCAGGTCCGCATCGCGACCTACAACATCGAAAATTGGCGGACGCGGTTTGACACGCGTGCCCTGCTGGATTGGGCCAAGACCCAACCCAAGAGCGAGCAACTGGATCTGCTGATCCGCACCGAACGCAATCAGGACGATGAGGACAACTGGGAGATCGGCGAGACGATTAAGAAAGTCGATGCCGATATCCTTCTGTTCCAGGAGGGTTGTGCGCAGGACGATCTGGATTATTTCAACAAGCGATGGCTGGCCGGGATGTATGCGACCGCCAAGGTTCTGCCGAGCAATACCGACCGCGATCAGCATATCGGAATCCTGCTCAAGCCCGGGTTTGAGATCGTCGAAACCAAGGCCGACTATCACAAGGAAATCGACACGGTCGCCAAGGATTGGTTGAAGGAAGGCGATGGCGAGGAAGCGGGCGTGATGGTGAAGGAAAATCGACTGTTCGCTCGCGGGCCAGCGTTTGTGAAGGTGAAATCGCCGGGCGGGTATGTGTTCTGGGTCGGTACCAACCACCAGAAGAGCAAGAGCGGCAACAACGCCGAAGTCGCCGCTTGGCGATTGCGCGAATCCAAACGCACGCACGAGATCATCCGCGACCTGGCCAAAGACGGGACTGATGTCGTTTTCGGTGGCGATATGAATGACGAAATCGGCATCCAACAATTCGAACAAGAAGCCGGCGGGGACGCGATCGCCGCGATCGTCGGGGAAGACAAGTCGGTCATTCTTGCGACCCAATCCCTGGTCGATAGGAACACCATCAGCTTCGGCGGGTACATGCGTGACCGCTACCGCAGCCTGATCGATCATGTCTTCATCAGTGCGTCGCTGAAGGATCGCATCTCGAATATCGCAGTCCATCAAGAAGGACTCGCCGCCGCCGCCAGCGATCATTATCCGGTTGTGCTGACGATCAAGTCCAAGGAATAAAGGCATGTCCGAACTGCTCTTGCCGACGCTTTCGCTCACCCGACGCGAGCTCATTCGCTTCCTTCGACAACGCAATCGCGTCATCGGCGCTCTGGCGACGCCGATCGTCTTCTGGCTCCTGATCGGCGGCGGGATGGGCAAGAGCTTTGCCGCGCCGGACGGGACCGACGGGTATCTGAGTTATTTTTTTCCCGGCACGATTTTGATGATCCTGCTGTTTACGGCGATTTTATCGACCATTTCCGTGATCGAAGATCGTCGCGAAGGCTTTTTGCAGGGCGTACTGGTCGCGCCGGTCGGACGCAGTGCGATCGTTTTGGGCAAAGTGCTGGGCGGCGCGGTGCTGGCGACGGGACAGGCGGTGCTGTTTCTGATGCTCGGCTATGTCACCGGCGTGGCGACGTTCGGATTAATGTCGTTTGTCGCATCGCTATTGATGATGTTTGTCGTCGCGATCGCGCTGACCGCGCTGGGTTTGTGTATCGCCTGGCCGATGAGTTCGACACAGGGATTTCATGCGATCATGAACCTGTTTCTGATGCCGATGTGGCTTTTGTCGGGGGCGTTGTTTCCGATCCGCGACGAAACGCCGCACCTTCTGAAAGTCATTATGCTCGCCAATCCGCTGCATTACGCCCTAACATCCGTACGCGGCGTGCTGGGCGCGCCGGTGACGTGGCACCTTGCCTCCGGCGTGGTGACGGGCGCGTTCGCGTTGGTGATGGTTTTGGCGTGCTTGTTGATCGCCCGCAAGCGCGTCATATCCGATGCCGGTTGATGGGCGTTGGGACAGGAATATGAAGATCACGATTCTTAGTGCGTTGATACTGTCTCTGGCGATCGGCATCGGTTGCGACAAACCCGCCGAGCCAGAGGCCGAGCCTTTGCCCGCTCTGTGGGCCGCCCCGACGTTTGAATTGACCAATCAGGACGGTAAACCTTTTGGCAGCAAAGACTTAGCCGGAAAAACCTGGATCGCCACGCTCTTTTTCACCACCTGCCCCGGTCCCTGCCCGATGATGGCCGGGCGACTTCGGGAGATTCAGGAGGCGGTGCAGGATCCGAACGTGCTGATCGTGTCGATTTCGTGCGACCCGGAAAACGACACCGTCGCCAAGCTCAAGGACTACGCCGAGGTGAATCAGGCCGACCCAACCAAATGGTGTTTCCTGACCGGCCCCTACGATCAGGTCAAAGCGGCCGCCGACACACTCAAGCTCGGCTTTGATCGCGCCACCGCGACCGAACCGATCAGCCACAGCACCAAGTTCCTATTGATCGACAAGACCGGCACCGTCCGCGGCGTTTACACTCACGACGATCCCGAATCGATGAAGCAACTCAAACTCGACGCGCCCAAACTCGCTCGGGTAGGGTGACCAGTGGAATGGAATATGCCACAGAGACCACCGAGAACACAGAGAATGCATTCTGTTCAGAGGTCAATAAGAATGCTCCTTTTATCAGTGATGATCGTGACGATTAGCGGCCAGTTCATTTTCTTTCTTCTCTGTGTGCTCTGCGGCCTCTGTGGCTGATTCAGTTTTCAATTTGTAGACAACAAACTCAAGAGACGACATGGAAGGCAAAGAACTCTTCGCGGCCATCAACTCGGTCCTCAATGGGCTTAGCACGATTCTGTTGATCGCGGCGTTTGTGTTCATCCGCAAGCGTCGCTACACCGCGCACGGGGTGACGATGATCCTGGCGCTGATCAGCAGCACGGCGTTTCTGGCCTGTTATCTCTACAGCAAATACGCCTACGGACAACTGAGCATGGACATCCCGATGGGGTGGTTCAAGGCGATCTATCTCGTTGTGCTTATCCCGCACCTGATTCTGGCGATTCTGATGCTCCCCTTCATCGGGATCGCGGTTTTCGCGGCAGCGACGCGGAAGTGGCAGTTGCATGTGCGTGTCGTACGCTACGCCTGGCCGGTCTGGCTGTATGTGTCGGTGACAGGGATTGTGGTGTATTTGATGCTCTACCAGATCTTCCCCGCTCTTTATCCCGAAGCCTACGCGGCGGCGTTGCGTTCCATTCCGGCCGGTTCGTGAGTAGACTGTTCGATCAATCATTTGGAGGTGCTGTATCGCGACCCGTAAGAAACTGTTGAAAACCGACGCGCGTAAACTCGCAATCGAAGCTGCAAAGATCGCTGCCGACACACGTTGCGTGAATGTGGTGGTGCTGGATGTGCGTGGGGTGTCGCCCGTCACGGATTATTTCGTGATCGGAACCGGCACGTCCACGCGCCAGATGCGTACCGTCGCCAATGCCGTCGAAGAGTACGGCACCGGTGAGGGTCAGGAGCCGATCAACCGCTCGGTCGATGATCACTGGATTCTGCTCGATTACGTCGATGTCGTCCTGCACGTTTTCAGCGAAGACGCCCGACATTTTTATGACCTCGAATCGCTATGGGGAGAAGCCAAACCCGTAGAGTGGAGGAAGGCGTAAACCGTGAGTGGAACTGCCCACCGCCCACTGCCCACTGCCGACTACTCAATGTCTGACTCACGCGAACAACACCGTGCCCAACGCCGCCTGCGGTTTCGCAGACGAGGGAAACGCGCGTATATTCGCTCGGTCTATTTTTTGCCCAGTCTGGCAACGCTCGGCAACGCGATCTGCGGGTTCGCCGCGATGTATGTGGTCATGATGGACCCGGCGACCGTCGGGTCCGACCCGGTCGCGATCAGGCTTGAAGACAATAAGTTCCTCGCCGCGTCGTATCTGGTGCTGCTGGCGATGCTGTTTGATGCGGTTGACGGACGTTTGGCGCGCTGGACGCGTCACACCACCGATTTTGGCGGACAACTCGATAGCCTCGCGGACGTCATCAGCTTCGGTGCCGCACCAGCGATGATCGTGCTGGCGCTGCTCAAGGACCAGTTGCCGACCGCCACCCCGCTTTTCATTTCACGCATGATTTGGGCGATCGGCGCGATTTACATGAGCTGCGCCGCGATCCGATTGGCGCGATTTAACACCTCCAACGAGCACGGCGAACAACACCACATGTCGTTTCTCGGATTGCCCAGCCCCGGCGCGGCGGCGGCGGTCATTGGGCTGGTCCTGATCCATCGCGAACTCGACGCACAGGCAGCCAGTTCCCATGTCGCGATTCTGCATGGGCTCAAACACGCCGCCACCGTATTACTGCCGATCCTGCTTCTCGCTGCCGGGTTGCTGATGGTCAGTGTGTTTCGCTATGGACACCTGATCAATCGCCATTTGCGCGGACGCAAGAGCATCGCACGTCTGGTCTATGCGGTTGTGCTGGTCGGGTTGCTGGTGACCGCGCATCGCTACACGATCGGGGTGGCGTGTATTTTGTACGCTCTGAGCGCCCCGATGTCGCACCTGTGGCTTAAGTATGTGCGCCCTGCCAAACCCGCCGAACCTGCCGTATGATCCCTGCCCATGGCCGAAACCGTGACAGGCAAGCTCGATGAACGCCAATCGCGCGGCAAGCTCCACTTCATGCACGCGCTGGGGAAAGATGCGCTACCCGAAACGATCGAACTGAACGGCCAGACCTGGCGCGCCACCACGTTTATCAAGCACGATTTTTTCGCCGCCACCGGGTTTTACCAGTGCGATCAGACGGGCGAGAAATCGGTCGTCAAGATCGGCCGCACCGAGCCGTTCCTCGGCCTGCCCTGCAAGTGGATGGGACGACTGATCGACGGGCGCGAACGCCGCTTCTATCACAAGCTGCGCGACATCCCCAACATCCCCAACATGATTGGCCGGGTCGGGGAGACAGGGTTTATGCACGTCTATGTCGAAGGTGCGCCATTGACAGCCAAAAGCGTCGTACCCGATACGTTTTTTGACGAGTTGATCGGCCTGGTTGAGACGCTCTATCGTCGCGGGATCGCGGTGGTCGATACCAACAAACCAGAAAACATTCTGCTCGGCACGGACGGCCGACCGCACCTGATCGATTTTCAGATCAGCTTCGACGTCAACGACCTTGGCGCGGTCTGGCCGGGCACGGCGATCCTGCGAATGTTTCGCCAATCCGACATTTATCACGTCCTCAAGCACAAGAAGCGCCTGCGTCCGGACCAACTCACCGAGGCCGAACGCCGGATCGTCGAGCACAAGAGTTGGCCGATACGGTTGCATCGGACGCTGACAAAACCATACTTCATCATTCGCCGGCGACTTTTCGCGTGGTTGCGCGAAAAGGGTTGGTTAATGCCGGAAGGGTCGAAATAAAGTGGGCGGTTGGCAGTAGGCAGTGGGCAGTGATTCTTTCCGACTGCCCACTGCCCACCGCCCACTGCCAACTATTCAAGGAGTTCACATGAACATTCTCGTCGCCGGCGTGGCCGGTTATATCGGGTCGCATACAGTCAAACAGCTTAAGGGTGCCGGGCACAATGTCGTTGTCTACGACAACGCTGGCCGCGGGCATAGACAGGTCGTTGATATCCTCAAGGTCAAAGCCGTATGGGGAGAGTTGGACGATCGTGCCCTGCTGCTCAAGACACTCATCGACAACAAGATCGACGTGGTGATGCACTTTGCCGCCTACGCCTATGTCGGCGAATCGGTGCACGAGCCGCTGATGTACTATCACAACAACGTCAGCACCACGATCAACGTGCTGGAGACGATGCTCGAAGCGGGCGTGATGAAGTTCGTCTTCTCCAGCACGTGCGCCACCTATGGCGACCCCGACGCGGTCCCCATCACCGAGGCCGAATCCAAGAAGCCGGTCAGCCCGTATGGACGCAGCAAGTGGATGGTCGAGCAGATTCTGATGGATCTGGCCGCGGCGCGGAAGGATTTTCGGTTCGCCGCCCTTCGCTATTTTAACGCCTCCGGTTGCGCGCTCGATGGCTCGATCGGCGAAGACCATGAGCCCGAAACGCACCTGATCCCGGTCGTGCTGCAATCGATCCTGGGCATCAAGGACAAGATCACGGTTTTTGGAACCGATTATCCGACGCCCGATGGGACCAACGTGCGCGACTACATCCATGTCGAGGATCTGGCCGACGCGCATATCAAGGCGATGCAGAAGCTGGATCAGCATCAAACGATTCAGTGCAACCTGGGCACGGGCAACGGGTTTAGCGTCAAACAGATCATTCAGGCAGTCGAAAAAGTGACCGGCAAGAAAGTCCCCGTCGAGTACGGCCCGCGTCGGGCGGGCGATGCGATCGCGCTGTGGGCGAATCCGCAAAAGGCCAAGGACCTGCTCGGCTGGGAAGCCAAACACAAAGACCCCGAAACGATCATCCGCAGCGCCTGGAACTGGTTCCAGAAGAACCCGCGCGGCTACGGATCAGCCAAGTAACAGTTTACGGGACACCGCTTCGAGATAGAGAAGGATAAAATGGCTCAACACACCATCGTACTCATCCCCGGCGACGGGATCGGACCTGAAGTCACCCGCGCCGCCACGCGCGTCATTGAGGCTGCGGGCTTCAAGCCTGACTGGGTGGTCGTCCCCGCCGGTGCTGATGCGATCGAGCATCACGGGTACGACAACGTCCTGCCCGATGTGACGCTCGACGCGATTCGCAAGCACAAGATCGCGCTCAAAGGTCCGGTGACCACGCCGGTAGGCAAGGGTTTTAAGAGCGTGAATGTGCAACTGCGACAGAAGCTGGGGCTGTTTGCCGCAGTGAGACCCGTGCGGTCCATTGATGGGGTTAAGACGCGCTACGAAGGCGTTGATCTGGTCATCGTCCGTGAGAACACCGAAGGTCTGTATACGGGCATCGAGAACGAGATCACGCCGGGGGTGGTGACGAGTTTGAAAGTGGCGACCGAAGGCGCCTGCACGCGGATCGCCAAGTACGCCTTCGAATACGCCATGCAACGCCACCGCAAGAAAGTGACGGCGTTTCACAAAGCCAACATCATGAAATTGACCGATGGCCTTTTCTTGAATTGCGCCCGCAAAGTGCACGAAAGCTATCCCGAGGTCGTCTACGACGAATTGATCATCGACGCCGGCTGCATGCGGCTGGTGCAGGATCCGACGCGGTTTGATGTGCTCTTGATGGAGAATCTGTACGGCGATCTGGTTTCGGATCTGTGTGCCGGATTGGTCGGTGGACTAGGCGTGGTTCCGGGGAGCAACATCGGACACGATTACGCGGTGTTTGAGGCCGTCCACGGATCGGCACCGGATATCGCTGGCAGAGGCATTGCCAACCCGCTGGCGTGCCTGATGAGCGGCGTGATGATGCTCAATCACATCGGCCAGGAAACGATCGCAGAGCGGATCAAGAACGCATACAACACGGTTCTGGCTACCGGCGACAAATCGCACCTGACCGGCGATCTGGGTGGCTCGGCGTCGACCGAACAATTTGCCGATGCGGTGATCAAGCAACTGGCATAGATATCCATTATTTGCCGCGACGCGGATGGGTTTTCTTCCGATCGCGGGCTTTGGATCGCTGGCTACGCACGACCTTGCCCTCGACCGGTTTGCGCATCGGCTGGCCAACGTTTTGAGCCTGATTTTCGGCCCGCTTCTGGTCCTTGGCGTTTTTCTTGGCCTCGCCAGCACCCTTGCCCGTGCCGCGGGTGAGGACTTGATCGACGCGCAGGTCCAGCTCACGTCTGGGCAGATCAACGCGGGCGATCGTCACCTTGACGACATCGCCGATGCGAATCCGCTGGCCGGTGCGCTGGCCTTTGATCAGCCCGGCCTTTTCATCCACATCCCACCAGTCATCCAGCAGGCTGTTGTAGCGCGCCAGACCTTCGACCAGATACGTTTCGATCTGAATGAACAACCCGAAATTGGTCACGCCTGTGATCACGCCATTGAACTGATCGCCGACGTGATTCTGCATCAACTCCAGCAGTTTGACCTGCCGCAATTCGCGCTCGGCGTCCTGGCTGCGACGTTCGGTGTAGCTGATGTGACGGCCCACTTCGACCAACTCATCAAACGTTGGAATATCTTCCAACTTCACCTTTCCCTTGGGTTTGCCGATCGGGCCGCTCGTGTGATCGTTGCCGGCGGCTTCGAAGAAGGCATCAAGCAGGCGATGGATCGTCAAATCCGCATACCGCCGGATCGGGCTGGTGAAGTGGCAATAGTGCGTGCTCGCCAGCGCAAAGTGGCCCAGCGGCTTGGGAGAATATTCGGCGCGGGTAAGCGATCGTAACACCGCAAGATTGACCGCAAACGCCTCGGGTTTGCCCGCGACGCTGGCCAGCAATTTCTGCAATCCGTGGCGGTCCATTTGGTCCGGCATCTTGTGCCCGCATGCCCCGACAAAATGCTTGAGTCGCTCAGACGCCTTGGCTTCGGGTTCCGGGTGTACGCGACGAATAAACGGCACGCCGATCGCGTCAAACAGCCGCGCGACCGCCTCGTTGGCCTCGACCATGAACATTTCGATCAACGTGTGCGTGAAACTGGTGTCTTCGGGGACGGCGTCGATCACCTTGCCCACATCATTCAACATCAACTGCGCCTGCGGCAGATTCAGCACCAACTGCCCGTCCTTGTTTCGCCGCTGCTGAATGCGTTTGGCAAGATCATTCATGTCGTGCAACAAATCGACAACTTCTGGCGAATAGTCGTCAATCGTACGATCCCCTTCGGGATGCGGGATGACGTCGGCGTGGTCAATGATCGCCTGCGCCTCACGATAGCGCAGCCGATTGGCGCTTTTGATGATCGTGTTGCTGAATCGCGTGCGAATCGGTTTGCCGTCCTGATCGAACACGATGAACGCACTCTTGCACAGACGCGGCACGCCTTCCTGCAGCGAGCAGATGCCGTTGGACAACACTTCGGGCAGCATCGGGACGACGTGACCTGGGAAATAAGTGCTGTTGCCGCGTTTGTGCGCCTCAAGATCCAGCGGCGAACCCTTCTGCACGAAATAGCTGACATCCGCAATATGCACGCCCAATTCCCATTCGCCGGTGGTTAGTTGGGTGAGACTGATGGCGTCGTCGTAGTCTTTGGCGTCATCGGGGTCGATGGTGCAGACGATCTGATCGTCCATCGCGTTGTAGCGGCCGGGCAGGACATCTTCGAGATTGAAATTGCCCAGCGCCGCCGACGCCTGTTCCTTGGCTTCATCCGGAAAATCGTCGGCCAGATTGTGCTGGATGAGCACGCTCCGCAGATCGACGTCTTTTTCCCCTTCGCCGCCGAGGACTTCGGTGATAACGCCCATCGCCGCTTCGTCGCGGGTGGGAAACTCGGTGATCTCGACCACCACTTTCGTCCCCGGCTTGATGTAGCGAGTTGCGGCGTCGGGCGTGTAGATCGGCTCGGTGTATGTGTTGCCATCGGGCAGGACGAACCAGTCGTGATCCTTCTTCTGCAGCGCCCCGACAAAGCGTTTGTTCTTTCGTTCGACGATCTCAATGACCAGTCCGGAGGCGATGGCTTTGCCGTCGCGTTGTCCGCGCGAGGTAACTTTGGCGCGAACGACATCACCGGTGATGGCATTGGCGGTGTTGTTGCCTTCCGGCACATACAGGTCTTCGTGCGAGCCGATATCGGTGGGAATGACAAACCCGAAACCTTTGCGGTTGTGCCGGTATGTGCCGATGATTTCGTCGCGTTTTTCCCCGATCCGCTCGGCCGGGGGCATGACCGTGCCCTTTTGCCCGAGGATGACCCGGCCTTCGTGCATGAGATCGCGCATTGCGTCGCGAAACGACGGATAAGACACGTCGTCCGCCTTGGCCAGCGATTGGGCGATCTGCCGCGGTTTCTGCGGCTCGTAGCGCGTGGATCGGACGTGTTTCAGAATTTGTTCTCGAATCGAATCGTCGGGCATAGGCCCTTATCCTACCCGAACGCCCACAAAATGCCCCGATCGACGCGCTAAACGTTTATTTACCAACGTTTCAGGAGCGGCTCATTACCCATCGGTATAGTCCTGTGCATCGATCGAGTGGTTGATGCAGAACTGATGTTTGAAAGGAGACTCTCATGAAGATCAAAACCCTCCAGGATCTATTGCAGCACGAACTGAAGGACATCTATTCGGCCGAAACGCAGATCACCAAGGCGTTGCCGAAGATGGTCAAGGAAGCGTCGAATGATCAGCTTCGCAAGGCCTTCGAATCGCATCTGAAGGAAACCGAAACGCAGGTCGAGCGCGTCCGACAGGTCGCCGAGATCATGGGGTTTAGCCCGACCGGCCACGCCTGCAAGGCTATGAAAGGGCTGATCGAAGAGGCCGCCGACATGATCGACGAAGACGCACCGCCAGAGGTGAAAGACGCCGGTCTGATCGCCCAGGCCCAGCGGATCGAGCACTACGAGATCTCCGCCTACGGCACCGCCAGCGCGTTGGCAGAGCAGTGCGGACTGGATGACGTGGTCAAACTACTGGAAAAGACGCTGGCCGAGGAAAAGTCTGCGGACGAAAAACTGAGCAAGATCGCGACAAGCACGGTCAATAAAAAGGCTGAGCACGTGGCCTGATTCTTCAATTTAAGCGGGCTCGCACGGACGAGTTCCATTTTTTGATCCATCCCCCATGCCCAGACAGGCCCGGTGCTTCGCATCGGGCTTGTCTTTTTTCCAGGGCGACTGCGCCTTTCTGGCCAATGCAGATGAAGGAGATTTAATGGGGAATATGGTTGGCAATAAGCGGTTGATCGTCGATATTCACATTGGCGCAATCCGAACGGGGAAGTTCGGAGGAAGAACACGAGGCATATAGTTGTGCGAAACCGAGGACTAGTTAAAACGATATTCGTCACCACGATCGTGCTGTTGCTGATCATGCTGGCCCTTCTCATCTACGCGGGCGTTCTGGGCGCGTGACCCACGCTGTTGATTCCCTACCAATTTGGGGGTAGATTACCCGGCTCGCTTCTCCGAGGAGGCGGGCGTTTTCTTTTCGTAACCTAAACAAAAGCCCCAAGACGGTATTTGCCGGAGGCTCGGAACCCCGCATCACGCCGTCAAGGCTGGCGACTATTTCGTCGCTGTCTGCAACAAAGGATCGTCTCATGACGCAAGCAGAACTCGTTCAGGCATTGGTCGATGCCGGTATTCACTTCGGCAACCCGGCCTCACGTTGGAACCCCCGCATGGAGCCGTACATCGCCGGCAAACGCGGGAACGTCCACATCATCAATATCAAGGAGACCGTCAAAGGTTTGCTGCTGGCTAAAAAGCTGGTGCAGAACACGGTCGCCGCAGGTCGCGACGTGCTGTTCGTGGGCACCAAGCGTCAGGCCCGCAACGCTGTGCAGGAAGAAGCCGCTCGCTGCGGCATGCACTACGTCTCGGAGCGCTGGCTCGGCGGAACGCTGACCAACCTCGCGACGATCCGGAAGAGCATCGCCCGCATGAAGTACATCGAAGACCTCGAGAAGCAGCCCGAGTACTCCAAGATGGGCAACCAGGAAATCGCCGCGATCAAGCGCGAGGGCGAGAAGCTCAAGCGCAATCTCGAAGGCATCCGCACGATGGAGAAGCACCCCGACGTGCTGGTCATCATCGACACCATGCGTGAAGGCATCGCGGTGGCAGAAGCACGCCGTCTGAATATTCCTGTCGTCGCCATCGTGGACACGAACGCCGATCCGCAACTGATCGATTATCCGATCGCCGGCAACGACGACGCGATCCGTGCGATCCGCATCGTTCTGCAGAAGCTCGTGGACGCGATCGTTTCCACGAACAAGCGCGGCACGAAGAAGGATCAGGAAGCGCTCGCCGGCGTCTCCGAATAGGCGCGGAGCGCCGGGAGGTTGAGTGCTCAGAGTTGAGTGTCGAGTGACGCTCACTCGGCGCACTCGTTTTCCGGTCACCTGAGCGCGCCACTCCACTCTCCCACTTTCAACCCTCAACTTCCCCATTCCCATGTCCGTCGTCATCGATGCTCAACTCGTCAAGACTCTCCGTGAGAAGACCAATGCCGGTCTGATGGAGTGCAAACGCGCGCTCGCCGAAACCAATGGCGATCTCGAAGCCGCGATCGACGTGCTGCGCAAAAAGGGCGCCGCGAGCGCCGCGAAGAAGGCTGACCGCGAGGCGAAGGAAGGCATCATCGCGCAGGCCATCGCGCCCGGCGCCAAGGTCGGCGTGATCGTCGAGGTGAACTGCGAAACCGATTTCGTCGCCAAGAACGACCAGTTCCGCTCCTTCACGGAGGAGATCGCGA
>JBGSMH010000285.1:0-4927 GCA_041740275.1 Phycisphaerae bacterium | reverse complement strand
AGTACCGCTGACCTGCCAGAAGGGTGAGTGGTGTCGAGGTCTGGGTTGAGAACTTTCCCCATTCGCGTACGCCGGTCGGGCCCTGAGTATAGGCGAGTCGTGTCTTGTTATTGGGATTGGCGTCGGTGCTGAGCCACAGTTCAACATTGTCATTGCCCGCCACCGCAAAGGTGTAATTGCCAGAGAACTTCGGGACAAGATACCCGCGCACGCGCGAGCCGTGCGAGTCGGCCCAGTCGGATTGGTACACTTCCAGGGTGGTCAGCAATTGCCGGAACGACGGACGATTGGGGTAGCTGGCGTTGCCGGTGAGATTCGCGATCGTCCCGCCGTTCACGTTCGTCCAAACCTCCTGCAGAATACTGCCTCGGTTGTCGACACCGAGAGTCGAAAAGAGCTGTGATTGCGAGATCAATTGTTTCGGCATGGATGGACTCGACCAACGCAGTTCCGCCGCCGATCCACCCGTGCCTTGGTAGTATTCAAGCTTGATCGCGTATTTCTGTCCTGCCCGCAAAGCGATCTGGCCGCTGAACTCGGTCGGTGCCTGACCGACCCAGTTGTTGATGATCAACTGGTTGTCAACCCACAGCCGCACGCCATCGTCGGATCGCACAAAAAACGTGTGCATCTCCGACCGAGTCGCCTGCACCGCACCGGTCCAGGAGACCGAATAGTGGGTGTTGGCGATCGAGGGGTCTGGCGAACTGGTTCCCCACTGAAAATTGATCTCTGAATCGATCCGCGTCAGCTTTAGGTTCGTGAAATCAGGATTATCGTAATACGCACCGCTTAGCCCATCGCCGGCCAGCAGACGTCGGGGCTCGAGTCCTTCAACCCAAATAGAAGATGTCTGACCACGGTGAAGGCGCATGGCGAGAGAATCTGAACTGCGAGAACAACAACAGTGGCGATTATTGCCACGGGCAGGTGAGCATGTAGTCGAGGAGTTCGCTCACCGAGCAGGTCGCCAATCCGACGTACTTGTCCGCGCCGCCGTAATAGACGAAGAGGGTGTCATTGATGATGACCTTGCCGCAGGGGAAGCAGACACCGGGATACATTCCGACGGTTTCATAATCACGTTCCGGCTGCAAGATCCAGTCACGCGTTCGGTAGCGGACTATGCTCGGATCATCCAGGTCCAACAGCATTGCGCCCAAGCGATAGTGCTTGTCGGTGCCAACGGCATGATAGATCGTCAGCCACCCGTGCGCGGTGCGGATGGGGGGCGTATTGCCCCCAATCTTCTTGTTTTCCCAATCGAACTCGGCTTTGGCGAGCAACCTCGGGTTCTCCCAGGTCAGCAGGTCATTGCCTGTGCTGATCCACATCGCGGGATACTCCGTGCCGTATTCGGCACCGACCCACGTCATCGGACGGTGCATCATGACGAACTGCCCGTTTATCTTTTCAGGGAAAAGGATCACGTCACGATCATCGACGCCGGGGTGGGTCATCCGGCCCGCACGGATCCAGGTCCTGAAGTCTTTGGTGATACCCAGATACGTCGCCGTCGCGTTTGTCTTGAGCAGCCAAGGCCACTCCTCAGCGGGCGTCGGGGGGTGATAGGCACGCCCTTCGTTCAACCAATACTGTCCCGGCGGGAACGGTCGTGACGCGTAGGTGACATAGTAGTACTCGCCCATCTTGGTGATTCGCGGGTCTTCCACGCACCCACCGTCAAAACCGATCTCGCTCGGGGAGAAAACCGGTGACGAGCCGCTGCGGGTGAAATGATACCCGTCGCGGCTCGTCGCCAGACCTAGATGAATCTTATGTTCTGCGTCGTGACCGGCCGCGCGATACAGCAGAAGCACCTGCTGCGTCGATTCGTCGTACCACGCGCCCGGATTGGTGACCACCAGCGACTCCCATGCACTCTCAGGTCTGGGCGACAGGATCGGACCCTCGCCAAACCGCTCCAGTTTGACCGGTTTGGTACCGATCGAACGGCTGACTGACTGTCTGACTGTGGGGGAAGTAGCAAGCGTCATTTCGAATCCTCAAAACGAATCATCCAATCCAAAGAACACGCGATCCAGACCTAGGCTCGTCGTCGACGCAACGCCAGAGTCGTCAATCCGAGCAAGCCGATCATGGCCGGCTCGGGAATAGGAACGACCGCGATGCTGTTCCCGCCGTAGATGTAATCAATCTTGTAGCCACTGGGCAGACCCGAAACGCCTCCACTGAACGTTCCATTAAGCGTTCCGTAGGTTGCCAGCACATAAGCCGTATCGTTGACGGTAGACGTCGGCGAATAATCCGTCAGAGCCAAGGAAGCGCCCGTGATATCCAATAGCCCGGATACCGAGAGCAGGTCGATCAAGCCGTCAGAACTTGTGCCGCCAGCGTCTTGATACTCGATCGCAAGCGTTCCCGTGATGCTTGCGCTGCCGACTGCCAGCGTGCCGATCGAGTTACCCGGTGCGACCGTAGCGCCCGGGCTGACGACGACACTGCCCGACAATGTGCCTGAACCCCCAAGTGTGCCCTCTGTGACGCTGACATTCGGCAGCACGGTCGTATTGAGCAGCAGAGTGCCCTGGCCGGATTTGGTCAGCAGACCCGAACCGGTGATCGGCGCATTGGCGCCAACGGTCACCGTTCGCGTCGCCTCCGCACTGATCGTCCCGCCGGAGGAGCCTACGATCAGATTCAGCAGGCCCTGTGCTGTTGCATCCACTCCATCAATACCCAGATTTCCGCCAGCCTTGTTTTGGATTGTCCCACCGTCCAGGGTCAGATTGCGGACCGTGCTCAATCCGAACGTTGCGCCGTTTCCCGTGATCGTGGTGGCCAGGAGTGAGCCACCGGTGAGGTTATAGTTCACGATCATGTTCGCCGCAGTCGAGCCTTCGTTATTCCCAAGGTAAACAGTCGTCGCGGTCACCGTGCCGCCTGACTGATTCACCGTACCGGTAAGGGTGGGAGTGCCCGTCGTATTCGTCTTGTTTCCAAGTGAAAGGGTGTCGGCAACGACAATGCCAGCGGGCATTGTGAGCGTTCCGAAAGAGTTTGTATTCGCATTGGCAAAATGACGCGCCACGTTCAGATTGGTCGCGATCAGGTTGATGTTACCCCCGGTCAGATTGAGGATGCCGGTGGATGGCTGATTGCCCGAATTGGTTGATCCGATCGTCATCAACGGGACGGGTGTGCTGCCCCCGCCAGCACCACGAATCGTGAGCGTGGGGTTGGTCAGTCCGCTCTGGAACGAGACGTTGCCGTTGCCTTGGAAGAACCCAATAACGAATTCGTTGGCGGCGTTGATGTCATTGCTCTGCCCGAGCCCGATCAGCACATTCTGTCCGGCGGCATTGGCGCCGCCACCGAAACGGACATTGGTGGCGCTAATCGTGTTCGTGCCCGCCTTGGCGAGATTAATGGTGTTAACAACATTAGCACCGTTGGCGTTCAACTGTAAGCTGTTGGCGGGCCGGTTGAACGTGAAGTTGGATAGACCCGACATGTTCAGACTCGTGCCCGTTACCGTTGTGTTTACCGTATAGTCCCCAGTTCCCGCGAGAATAAGCGTGCCACTGCTGCCCGAAATAGTGTTGGTCTGGCCTACGGCGAGCAGACCCAATCCGGTGACGGTTTGGGATGTGTTGGTGAGATCCAACGTGGAAACGCTGTTGAAAGTGATGGCGCGGTCGCTGGCCAACCGGTTGTCACCTCCCGACAGGACCAAGGTGCCGCCATCAAGGAGAGTGCCGCCGGTAAACGAGTTTGCACCGGTCAGGGTGAGGGTACCCGAGTCATTCTTGCGCAACTGGGCAGTGCCGGAAATCACGCCCGCGATCGACATGTTTGCGCCGATTTTGTTCTTTACCCAGAAAGCACCGGTGCCCGAAGTGGTGATGGTGCGGGCGGAGTTGAGGGTGAAGTTACCGGCGGCAGCGTCGTTGTAGAAGCCGACGGGCTGGCCGCTGAGAGCGACGCTGAGGGTGTTGGCGGCGTTGCCGAGGTTGGCGTCGCTGTTGATCACCGTGAAGCTACCACCTCCTGAAGCAGCGGCGGTGAGCTTGACCGTTCCGGTGAAGATATTGGTTACGCCAGACAGATCGAGGTAACCGTTGCCTTGGCGTTCAAAGCCGTTGGCGCCGTCGAGCACGGAGCTGATCTTAAAGCGGTTCGCAGCCGATTCGCCAAACGCATTGTTGGTTCCCGTGCTGATGATCGGCGAGGAGCCAAGCGTGAGTGTCCCACCCGAGATGATCAGACCTCCGTTCGCCGTGGTGTCAGTCGCCAGAATCTGGCCGACGGTGATCGGTGTATCGACATTGATGGTCTGCCCGGTCCAGTCCTGGCTGAACGTTGCGATGTCGCTCGCTGCGTTAGGGAACGCCGGCGACGCCGACCATGGGCCTGTGGACCAGTTGCCGCTGGTCGCGGTGGTCCAGGACGCGCTGTCGGCAAACGCGCCGCTTTGAAGCACTGCGACCGCTGCCGCCGCGATCACGCCCAAGGTTGAGAAACGCTGACTAACTGAAGAAATGCGCTGCATATTGTCCTCCGATGAGATGAGAAAAAAGTCTGTCGCCACGTCCGCCCAAGTCTTCCGGTGCGCCGCGACGATCCGCACCGACCTGCTGTTGATTATTCTGGCACGCGTCTTTCCAATTGATACGCCGTTTCATGCAATTCATACGCGGTTTCTTTAAGTGCTCGTGATGCTCACGGTTCGATCACTTCGGGGATCGTGCTATTTTCACAGCCCACGATGACGGCTTTGCTTCCTTCGGGCGTGCGCGGTCCGTGCCACGCGGCATCACCCGGCTTTTTGACCAGTATTTCGCTCTCGTAGATCGCCGCGACGGCACCGCTGTTGGCCATCTCGTTGCGTTGTCGCAACCCGTCCAAGGCGGCTTTGCCCTCTTGCGAAAACTTTTCCATGTACCCGACAAACGCCTGACCTTCA
>JBGSMH010000284.1:0-4731 GCA_041740275.1 Phycisphaerae bacterium | reverse complement strand
ATACGGGATCGTCTTCCCGGTGCTGCACGCCGACCCGACTTGGTCGCTCTTCGATGAAGTGCTGGTCCGTGAAGCCCGGCTATTGCAGGAAATGGGCAGCGAGCGAGAGTTTGAGATCTTCGCTGGCACGGCAGACCGTCGTGAAGGCGCCAAGGTGCTGGCGCGGATGCGCCGCGACGTTACCAACGACCGCCTGGCGGGCTTGATTCTCACTCCGGGCTGCTTCGCCCTCGCCGATCAGAAGCCGTTTAGCGACCCCGCACTGCCCAAATCGTTCGTTTTCCGTCACCCCGATGTCGGCGTCGGCTCGACGGTCACCGGCGACGGCGATTCGATCATCGATCGATCGCTGCAATACCTCGCCGAGCAGGGCTGTCGTCGGATCGCGGTGATCCGGGCCGAGGGGGCGTATTCGGCGTTGGGCGAACGACATTTCAACAAAGCCAAACTTCAGTTCCGCCCACAGTGGGTGCAGGTGATCGGCCGTGGTGACACAGTCGTGCTCAGCACGCTCATCCCGCTGCTGATGGACTATCCCGCCGCCGAGCGACCGGACGGATTGTTCGTTCTGGACGACAACCTGATTGACCACGTTGCCACGGCGGTCGTGGCGACGGGGTTGCGTATCGGAACAGACATCAAAATGGTCGCTCACTGCAACTGGCCGTCACGCACGCCAACGGCGTTGCCGATCCGTCGGATCGGTTATCACGTCGGGCACATGCTGGCACGGTGTCTCGACGCCATCGACATCCAGCGTCGCGGGGGAACGCCAGCACCGAACCAACGTGTGCCGGCGATGTTCGAGGACGAAATCGACCCGACCTAAATCAGCCTAACAGTTTCTTTTTCTCCACATCACCCGCGGCTGGCGGCCGCACAACAACGTCCCAAGGAGGACAGCTATGCGAAGTCTGAAAACTTGTCTGAATGAGGCCTCGAATATGACGACCCGTGCTTGCACGAGGCATACTACGAGGGAAACGAAGTTCCTATTGACGGCGATGGTCGCCAGCGCGCTCGGCATGGCATCCAGCAGCGTCGAAGCCGCGCTCTATGTAAATGGCGATGTCTCCACAGGGGTCGCCGGCACAATTAACATCAGTGGGAACCAGAATGAACTCAACGATGGAGGGGCTTACGCACTAGATTTGACCAACTTGGGGCGTTCCAGCAGCAACGTTTCTCTCAAAATACTTAACGCGAGCACGAATACATACGCCACCACGCTGGCCATGGGCTACACCGCTGGTGGCGGCCCCGGCAACTTACTGCTCGTAGATGGCGTTGGATCAGCACTGGTCAGCACGGGAGTCGCGGTTCCGGGCGCGATCGTCGGAGGCACCAATTTCTCTGGCCAATCGATGACGATCCAAAATGGCGGCGCTGCGACATTCAGCAGCGGGATCATGGTGGGTCGCAGGGGTACTGCCTCTACAAACGTGGTTACTGTCGACAACGGCACGCTCACGATCGACCCCACCGCCTCCACACCCACGAGTTCGCTATTCCTGCGAATTGCAGGCGACAACAACACAGCTTCGGGTTCGGGGAACAGCGTTGCGGTGAAGAACGACGGTGTGTTCGTCGCCGGAAATAGCACCTACAAGGTCGACCTCACCATCGGCTTCGCCGGGTCCACCGCCGTCGACAACAACCTGACTCTTTCCAGCGGCGGGCTGTTCAAACTGGCCAACACGCTGAGCACGGTAACCATTCAGCCCAGCAACTATGTTCGCTTTGACGGTGGCTTTCTGGCCTGGAATGGCAATCAGACGGGCAGTTTAGCGGCAAGCGTTGTTCAGGTCTGGGATGGTGCCGCGTATGTGGGTGGTGTCCTGAACACGAATTACTCCGCGACCTTCTACGCGAGCAACGATGACGCGCTGGCGGCGACCGGGATAAGCGGGCTGGGCGGCTACACGGTCTTTACCAATATCGTTCCTGAACCGACTTCTGCCGCAATCCTCGGCGTCGCCGGGCTAACCCTGCTCCGTCGTCGTCGTTCGAATTAACTCGCTCCTCCACGTGTCCGCGGCGGGAGATTTCCTCCCGCCGCGGACTTACAATGTTCCGACACGTCCGATCGTTACGAAGGATTTATCATGTTTGACCGAACACGCACCGTGCGGGGCTTCACGCTTGTCGAACTACTTGTTGTCATCGGGATCATTGCAGTCCTGATCTCGCTGCTCCTGCCCGCCCTGGGGCGCGCCCGGGAAGCCGCCAATTCGGTCAAATGTCGGGCGAACATGCGCCAGGCATTCATGATCCACCAGTTCTACAACAGCGATTACAACCGTGGTCGCTGGATTCCGGGCATCGTCTACGAGCCC
Organism: Phycisphaerae bacterium; assembly: GCA_041740275.1. Lineage (GTDB taxonomy): Bacteria > Planctomycetota > Phycisphaerae > Tepidisphaerales > Tepidisphaeraceae > BPJO01. The sequence continues at coordinate 2,395 of JBGSMH010000284.1, read as the reverse complement.
GCAGCAATCAAGTGGGTGTACAAGTTCCGCGAGCACAACATCGTCAAGAACTGGGACGTCATGCGATGTCCGACGCAACGCACAGTCCCCAGCACCTCCATCGAATCGTGCTATGGCTATCGCGGGCAATTGAAGCCCTACGGCCCGCGCGAGTCGTGGAAGATCAACATTGAACCGGCGTCGAATGTGCCAATTTTCGGCGACAGCATTCACCAGAACTCTCGCGCTCAGTACCACAGTCTCAGCGACTACTGGGCCGGCCTGCACCTGCGGCACCCGAACAATACTGCCAACATCTGCTTTGGCGACGGACACGTCGAACCCGTCGACGGCAAGCGCATCATGACCGAAAAGGACGTCACCGGCTCAAACGCCTGGGGCGTGATGCGAATCGTCGCACCCCGTTACGTCGATGGCACGCTCTACCAGTAAACGACGCTGTCCAATATCTGACACCCTTGCACCTTTTCATCGAAAGGGACACCCATGCTCACGCACGCGCGAAAACTTGGCTTGGTATTCGCTCTGACGGTCGCGGCCCAGGCGGCAAACGCCGCAGACGCGGTAGACGCGTTCTCTGAATTGTTGAATCTGAAGTTGGTTGGCAACTTGTCCCTCCAGGACGAAGGCCAGACGCTTCGAACCCGCGGGCTGGAGTTCGCCGGTTATCTGGTCACCAATAAGCCCATCCCCGTCGGGTTTCACTGCCTCGAGGGGGAATACCGCACGCTGGGCACTGGACCCCGCGGAACCATGGCGACGGACGTCAAGAGCATCGACAACAAGACGACCTACTCAAAGTACGAGCGGATTGTCTCCACAACCGAGTGGGCAAAACTGCGCATCTATTTCAAGATGGATGCCGAAGAGAAAATCCGAACCCGCCTCATTCCCGACGCGGGCTTGAACGCCAAGACGTCGCTGGAACTTCGTAATCTGCGGATCGTTCCGTACGCCCCGGCACCTCAGCAGAATCTACTGGAAAATGGAGATTTTCTATCCGGCGCGATCGGCTATATACCGACGACGTGGTACTTGCCGAATCCTCGCGTTCCTGAAAAGGAAATTGCGTTGGTGGAAGACACCACCGCCAAGTCCGGCCGCGCTGTGCGTTTTCAGCATGACGGAGCATCCTTTGGGAAGGACGGAATATCCGGCCGCCTACTGACCAGTGTCGGAGTGCCCTGGCCTGGGGAAGGGACGTTGAAGTTCACCGTCCGCGCCAAGGCGCTATCCGGCACACCAGAGATGACAACTCGAGTCTATGGCGCCAATTGGTCATACAACCAGCCGAAGCAGTTCACGCTGACGGCCGATTGGGAGACCTACACACTTGAAGTCCCGTGCCCGGCCGATCCCGGTGCGCCGTGGCTGCACACTCGGATCGAAACGACGCAGCCTGCGGCGTTTGTTGTCACCGATGCCGTCCTGACCTGGACGCCTAAAACCAACGCCCAGCCCGCTGTCGCGCCCGCCGCGCCGGCAAACTGATTCGTCTTTGAAATCATCCTGCGACCGCTAACGCGCTATTTCACGCGGTCGGTGCACGCAATCCAGAACCGGAGAAACAACCATGACCCGCTCCCACTTACCCATGATATTCATCAATAAGATCCTGCTGGCCGCTTTCCTTGCGATCGCCAGCACGGCGATGGCGAATCCGATTCGCCTGAGCGGAACCGTCTGCGATCCCGCCGGCACGCCGCTGCCGGGTGTGCGGGTCTCGCTGCAGGGGCTCGATTTTGCCACCTATACTGGCCCGGATGGTCGCTGGAGCCTCGTCGAAGGCGGCGCAGAAGCGATGTTCCCCGAGCGATATCCTGCCGCCGATGCCGGAACAATGCGCGTCGATGGCCAGAAGGTGATCGTCGAACCACCCACCCGCGCCAGTGTCTACCTCAGTTTCATCAACCCCCTCGGGGTCATCGTTCGCTATCAGCACAGCTTCACCAAAGAAGGCCCGATCGAACTGGACCTGGCCGCCCACAGCGACCTGCCGGAAGGGGATTATCTGGTTGGCGTTCGTACCAACGGCGGACTGCGGGCGGTCTACCCGATGAAACTGGCGTCAAAGCAGTTCCAACCCACAGCGGCGGCGGACGGGTTGGTCGATGCCTTGCTAATCGATGATTCTCGTTTCCAAAAACTTTTCTTGCCCCTGAAATCGTTCACGCATGACACCGGCACCGTCAAACTGATCGCCCGAACCGGTCGTGAACGGCATGTCGACGCCACCAAGGGCAACGACGAGACTGCCGACGGATCGAGCGGCAAACCCTACAAGACACTGACGAAGCTGCGTCCGTCGCTCAAAAGCGGTGACACCGTGCTGCTGCACGATGGCGTGTACGACGGCTTCGTCGAAGGAGTCGGTGCCGAAGGTCAGGCGATCGAC
>JBGSMH010000283.1:0-4833 GCA_041740275.1 Phycisphaerae bacterium | reverse complement strand
AAATACAATGTTGCGTGCGTTGGGGACTATTTTGGAGGACAACACATCCCGTCGAGGACGACGTCGAGGATGGTTTTGGCGCGCTCTTCAAAGGGAGCCAGATGTAGCCATTTATCATCCTTCATGGTGATCTCGATCGCCACCGCGCCATGAACCGCCGCCCACAGGGTCTGGCAAATCAGATCCAGATCGGCGTAGGCGGGCTTGAACCGCTGGTGTTCCATCGCCTGCCGGACGGCCTGTTCGAGCAGGGCATACCCATCGCACGCCGGGTCAGACATCTTCTGGATGTCCTCGGGCGTGGGGTCGACCGCGTGTTTTGTCATGAACATCAGCCGGTACTGCTCGGGATGCGCCACGCCAAACCGCATGTACGCCATCCCGATCTGCCAAATCCGCTGGCACGGGTCGGCGATCTCCCCGACCGACGTTTCGGCCTCGTGCAACGCGGCAAAGTCTTCCCGACAGATCTCCCGCAATAGCGAATCCTTGTCGGCAAAATATTGATAAATCGCGGTCGGGGAATACTCGATGGCGTCGGCGATCTTGCGCATCGAAGTGTTGTCGATCCCGCGATCCAGAAACAGCCGCCTCGCAGCGTCCATGAACTTCCGACGCAACTCGTCCTTTTCCCGCTCCCGACGTTCGGATATTCCCATTCACCACTCACTTTCGGCGGGAATAATACTTAACGACGTTAAGTTTTGCAACAACGTTTATTTTTATATCGTGTGAAAGCTACCCTTTGAAGACGATCGCCGGTTCCAGTCGGACGACTTTGATGATCGCGACCAGGGCGCTAAGGACGCAGATACACGCGATCGCGACCGCTCCACCGGCCAGCACCCACCAGGGCATGAAAAACGCCAGTTCGGTATCGCCCGAGCTGCGTCCCATCCACGCCGCCGCCCCGGCACCCAGGCCGTAGCCGATCGTGCCGACGGTGACGCTTTGCAGCAGAATCATCCGCAACAACATCCCATTGCCCGCCCCCATCGCTTTGAGTGAGCCGAAATGCTTGATGTTGTCCTGCGTAAACTGATAAAATAGCAGCCCGGCGATCGCCGTGCCGACGATAAAGCCCAGCACCACCGAAATTCCAAAATTGATCGGGATGCCCGTGTTGGCCATGAAATACGCAACCGTCTGGCCCTTAAACGTTTCAAAAAAGCCGGTTACGCCCGGCTCGATATTGTGGGGGATGGCTTTGAGTCCCGTCTCCGCGTGGATCCGCTTTGCCAATTCGATCACCGGCACGCCGGGATTGGCTTTGACCAGGACAAAGCTCAGCAGCTTTCGTTCGCGCGGGGCGAACGCGGTGGCGCGGGTGTAAGTCGTGTAAATGACCGGCTGGCTCTGAAAAGTCGGCGTCACCTTGCACAACCCGACCACCACCGCACGCCGATCATTCAATTCCAACGAATCCCCGATCACTAAAGGCCGCCGCGATCCATCGGGCAATACCTTGGCCAGTTTATCTGCGGCACCGTCTGCATCGACCAGAATCCCTTCGGCCCGACGCAAATCCTCCAATTGTGCCAGTTTGCCATTGGCATCCGGCACCATCGTTGGCGGGCCGCCGATCATCGATCCGTCATCGATGCCAATGACGTTGCAGTTCTGAAACGTCCCGTCGCTCAGTCGGGCCTTGATCTGTCCCTTATAAAGCGGCACCGCCCACGCCACGCCCTGCACGCCGCGAACGCGGAGCAGTTGCGTGTCCTGAAGCGGCTTGACGTCATCGACAAACTGCACCTTGCTGTCCATCACCCAGATGTCCGCCTGGCCGGTATCGGATAGGAAGCCAAACGTCCGCGACATCAGCCCGCAAAAGATCGACATCTGCTGAATGATCAGAAATGACGCGATGAACAGGCCGAAGATCATGCCGATGTACTTGGCACGGTCCCCGGTGAGCATTTTGAATGCGACAAAGTTCATTTAGCCGACTTTTGCGTTGGGAGCAGATCACTCGCCCGCTTGTGCGTGAACCTCAAATGACACGCTCCCGATCATTCAAACGCGGCGGTGGAAAGTCAATTTGAAAAATGGGATGCCCGCTGGCGGCTGAAGAATAGTACACGGATGACGCAGATGCAGACTGGATGAACACAGATCGGCGGAGAGTGATTAGGGCTTGGGGCTTTGGGCTTGGTGAAATGCGTCTTAAGAAGAAAAGACCGGTGCAGAAAACCGCCCGCGCGAGGGCTTTGCGCTTGCCGCGGGGCGGGATTCATAATCGGCGGGTTAATCGTGCAGCCGCGCGGCCCTGCGACGTTCAAACTCTTCGTATATCGCTTGCCACGGATCGATGCCGCGCTCGCGAACCAACCCACGAAGGACTTCAATCTGAAACCACGGGCACGATATATCCTTGCAAGGAACATCAGGATCGCCTTCGTGCTCGTACTCCAAGTGGAAGCAGAGCCAGTGCATGCCCTCAAAAACGTCGTATCGCTCCGCGTTCTCGACCACGGGCTGACCACATCGTTTGCAAAGGCGAGGCTCGTTCTCTGCCATCGTTCTCCGCACAAATAACAAATAGGACTTTATGCCGAGTGCGCCGATAGGCCAGCGTTGGGCGGTCAGCGGCGGTCGCACGGGGCATCGAGTCTGGTAGAACTGAACCGGCCGCTGGTAGGGGGATTCTAACAGGCGGGTGTCCGTTCGTCTCGCCTGATCCGGTTCGTTTGCGACGATTAATACTGCGGCCCACCCGGATTGATATCGACGTTCCATAGCAGCACACCACCGGCCATGCTCTTCACGTTCTTGAAGCCGTGCTGATGGAGGATTTGGGCGAACTGCAGTGATCGGCCGCCGCTGCGACAGTAGACGATGATCTCGTCGTTTTCCTTCCCGCGCAGCTCGCCGATGCGGGCACCGAGCACTTGCAGCGGGATCAGGGTTGAGCCGTCGATCTTGGTGATCGCCTCTTCATTGGTTTGACGGCAATCGATAAAGACGAAGTCGTCTTTCTTATCCAGCTTCCGCTTCACCTCACGCGGGGTGATTTCCCAATCCTCATCGTACGAATAATCCGGCGGCAACCCGCGCGTATCCAGTGCCGGCCCGCTGCCGGTGCCGCTGCCGTGAAGGGTGCGTTTCACTTCGGCTTTGGTCTCGGCGACCGATTTGGCGTCGAGAATCGGCACGCCGCAGAATTGCTCGTAGTCGATCGGCTCGGTGATGGTCGGATTCGCACCACAGACCGGACACGCCGGGTCGCGGCGGGTCTTGAACGTGCGAAACTCCATGTCCAGCGCATCAAACGTCACCAGACGGCCGATCAGCGGCTTGCCGATGCCCAGGATCAGTTTGATCACCTCATTGGCTTGCAGCGTTCCGATGATGCCCGGCAAGACGCCGACGACGCCGCCTTCGGCGCAGCTCGGCACGGACCCCGGGTCCGGCGGCTCGGGATACAAACACCGATAGCACGGCCCGTTCTCCTGCGTGTTCGGGTTCTTCAACTCCGGCGCAAAGACCGTCACCATGCCTTCAAAGCGAAAGATCGATCCGTAGATGTTCGGCTTTTTCAGGATCACGCACGCATCGCCAACGCAGTAGCGTGTGGGGAAGTTGTCCGTCCCGTCAATGACGATGTCGTATCGGGCGACCAGATCCAGCACGTTGGAGGCGTTGATGATCGTCTCATGCTCGATGACATGGACATCGGGATTGAGCGCGCGTAAGCGGCGGGCGGCGACTTTGACCTTGGGCTCGCCGATGGAATTGGTGTCGAACAGCACCTGCCGCTGCAGGTTGGACGGGGAGACGACATCGACATCGACCAGCCCGATGGTCCCCACGCCCGCCGCCGCCAGATAGAGGGAGATGGGCGATCCCAGCCCGCCGGTGCCGATGCACAGCACTTTGGCGTTGAGCAGCTTTTTTTGACCTTCCATGCCCACTTCGGGCAGCAGCAGGTGTCTGCGGTATCGGTTGATCTGGTCGGCGTTGAGTCGGGTGACAGTGCTCATGTTTCGTATTTTTCCAGTCCGATGCCAGACCCATCGTATGCGTTGCACCCGGGCATCGATCGGCGGGCGCAAGACAGTTCGGCTGGGCAAAATGAGTGAAACGAGCTTGCGAAGGGGGAAAACACTTCCGGAGAGGAAGTCATTTTCCGCGCTTTAGCACGTTTGTCTCGTAAACCGAGACGGGCCGCAAGCTGCGAGTCAAATCGCCCAAATCGAGCGGGGAATAGTAGATTGGTCCTGGCGTCGCGTCAACCCTGGGGGCAGGTCAGTGCTGGAAAACTAATTTCACCACGGAGATACGGAGGCACGGAGATCAACACGGCACTTCGGAATCGCTCTCTACGAATCTCTGCATATCTGTACCAGGTGTTTTCAATGCAGGTATTGGGTCTTTTCGTGGCCTTCGTGTTCTTCGCGGTGAATACGTTTTTGTTAACCACGAAGCGGCTACTGCTGGGGCGCTACAGTTCTGGCAGTCTTCCGACGCAGACGGCTCCGAGAATCATCAGCCAGAGTATGCCTACAAGAACAGCGTTCAGATAGAAGAGGATAGTCCGACAAGTTCGATCTTTGCTCCGAACGAGGACGAGAATCAGCAGAATCGGCGACGAGAGTAGTATTAGCTGAACTGCAAAGTTGCCGTCTCCGGTTTCATATCCATAGGCTACACCATAGCCGATCAGGAGCGCGTCGAACGCGACTATGCTCAGGGCGATCGCGTCCAAAACGTGATGCCACGCCGTCGGGCCGTCGACCGGGGGCGGCGGTGGGGCATAGTCCAGCTTGTGCAGGTCTTCATTCACGCTGTCTTATCCGCCGTTCGCTTCGCCAAGGGTCAGGCCCGCCAATC
>JBGSMH010000282.1:0-20400 GCA_041740275.1 Phycisphaerae bacterium | reverse complement strand
GTCCCGGGAAGGAGATCGGCTCGTTGTAAGTTTCCAGATAGGCCTGTACGAGCAGGGGATGGATATTGACGACCTGATCGCCGTACCAGGCGTCGACGTGCACATGGGCATCGTTGCCGGTGCCTTGATTGCCCAGATAGCCGAACATCTCTCCCTTTTTGAGCACACTTCCGTTGCCCAGATCGCTTCTGAGGAACTGATTGACCATGTGAAAATACCTGACGGACAGGCCGATCTGGTCATTGGTGAGGCGCGTCCCGACACCCCATTTGGAGATGGTTCCCTGGTCGATCATCGATACCAGTTCGACCTTATCTGGGTGGAGTCCGCCAAAATCGACGCCGTAATGGTAATAGTTTTTGCCCCGGGACATGTCATGGAAGCCGAGCCACGCGTTATGAAAGGCGTTGGCTCCCCAGCGGAAATCCTTGATGGGAAACGCAAACATTCCCGGCTTATACCAAGGCATTGAAGCATCCTTGGCGATCAACCGGACATCTTTTTCCATTTGCGGGATGGCGGCGCTGTCCGAGAACCCCTTGGTGACTTCTCCACCGACGCGCAGCCCATTGATGACGACGGGCATGTAAAACGGACCGACCCCCACAACGCCCTGCACGCCGTTGACTTCCACGGTCACGAGCGCCTTGTAGTGGATGGTTCGCATTGCCCCTTCCCAGTGGCCTTGTTCGGTGAACTCCTTCAAGTCGGTGACTTTGACGATGAAGGATTTGCTTCCGCCAAAATTGTCTGTGATGGATTCCCCTACATCGAGAGAGAACAACATCGGGTTGTAAGCCCATACAGGCGCGACCAGCGGGCCAAGCAGCATAAGGAGGACTCCCAGTGTGTAAATGTGGTTCATCATTCGCATCGCGATTTGCCTTTCAGAAATGGCGTATGGAGAAACGCAATTCTGTGACGGAGCCGGATCATTTCTGTTCTTCAACAATGACCCGGCGTTTGAAGACGCCATGGCCTCCCGGGCCGTCGCCGCTGAAGGTCAGGGTGTACTCGCCGGGGTTTTGCCAGACATGCTCGGTGGCACCGCTGTATGTGACTTTTTCGACGGTTCCGTCGCCGAAATCGAGTGTCATGTCGGTCCAGATGTCGCGACTGGCGTAGCTGATGGCGACCTTCTGCCCCGGTTTGATTTTGCGCATCGGCCAGTGGTTAAGTACCACAAGGTAAGGCGCACCGACCTTGGCGTCGGGCGGAAAGACGAAAACCATGACCGAGTTGGTCGCCTTGGCTCCGGTGCTGTCGGTGACGGTCAATTCTTCTGAATAGGTTCCGGGTTTGGCGTAAGTCCGTTTCACCGTGGGGGTGTCGGCGGTGGTTCCGTCGGTGAATTGCCAGAGGTAGGAAACGATCTTACGACCTTCTGGCGCGACGGAGTTTGATCCGTCGAGTTCGATCGGGCTGTTGATAAAGGTGTGGCGTTTGTGTCCCGGGAAAGAGAGCGGTTCGTTGTAGGTCTCGAAATAGGCCTGAACGAGCATCGGATGGACGTTGACGACCTGCTCGCCGTACCAGGCATCCACATGCAGATGCCCAAAATCACCCGTCCCGCCGTTCCCGAGGTAGCCGAACATCTCTCCCTGCTTGAGGACACTGCCATTGCCCAGATCGCTGCGCAGGTATTTTGCGATCATGTGGTAGTAGCGGATCGAAAGCCCCAGAGTGTCGTTGGTCAGTCGGGTACCCACGCCCCACTTGGAGATCGTGCCCTGATCGATCATCGAGAGCAGCTCAACATGGTTCGGGACGTAGCCGTCAAAATCGACGCCATAGTGGTAATAGTTCTTCCCTTTGGCCATATCGTGGAAGCCAAGCCACGCGTTGTGGAACGCCGCCGCTCCCCACCGGTAGTCCTTGATCGGGAACGTAAAGGTTCCCGGTTCATACCACGGGAGAGATGCATCCTTGGCGGTTAGGCGCACGTCTTTGTCCATTGCGGGGATAAACGCGCTATCCGAGAAGCCTTTGGTGATTTCGCCACCGACGCGCAGCCCATTGATGACTACGGGCATGTAAAACGGACCGACCCCCACAACGCCCTGCACGCCGTTGACTTCCACGGTCACGAGCGCCTTGTAGTGGATGGTTCGCATTGCCCCTTCCCAATGGCCTTGTTCGGTGAACTCCTTCAGATCGACGACCTTAACGGCGAAGGGCTTTTCCCCGCCAAAGTTGTCGCTGGTGGATTCACCCACATTGAGCGAGACCAATTTCGGGTTATAGGCCCATGCGGGCGCGACAAGCGGGCCAAGAAGCATGACGAGGGCTCCCAATACGAAGTGTGAATGGTTCATTGTTCGCATCGCACAAAGTTTAATCTGTTTTGACCCATTTTGCTATTGAGTGTTCCCCGATTTGTTGCCCATGTTCAGAGTCGACGGGACAAAGACGGAAAGACATTCCTGTGCGGATACGGCACCCCAGTTGTAGCGCAAGAAAACACCTGTTCGCCGGCCTGCGAACAGGTGTGATCAGGTCGTGTTGGAGTCATCCGATGCGTAGGGAAGTCGCGCGTTGCGGAGACTCATGGACGCCTGAAACTCAGGACTTGCGACGACGGCCCAGGGCTAGCCCGGTGAGCCCCAGAAGGCCTAAGGTCGCTGGCTCGGGGATCGGGTTGAGTACCGCGGCGACCATGTTCGCCGAGAGGAACCGGCCTAACTCGCCATCGGGCGGAAGCAACAGATCGGTCTCAGTAAACAGCGTCACCGGTTCGTGTTCGATGTCATACACGCCGGTGTACTCAAAGTATTCGTAGCGGCGAATCACCAGTTTCGGGTTTTCTGGGTCTTCGATCTCGTCCTGACCCATCTTCTCCTTAGCGACCCGGCCGCCTTCGAGCAGTTCCCACTCAGCCTCGATTTCGATGGGATCATCGCCGAACGGGACGATGCTGTGCAGCGGCTCGTCGGGCACCTCATTCTCGGGATTGGCATCCGAGATCAGTTGCATCAGCAACTCCTGCATTGCAACCGGATCCTTGGGCACCGCCGACGCGGGCAACTTAATCTTATATACTTTCATCCACGTCGAATCCGGGCGCTGTTCTGGCACCTCGGGCGGCTCGACCGGTTCGGGAACCTTGACGACCGCCTGAAGTTGCGGCAGTTCACCCACATTGACCGGCGGGACGTATGACCAAGTCGGCCCCGGAACGATAGCAGGATTCGTGCCGATGCGTTCATACGTTTCTGCACCCACTTTATTGAGCCAGTAGAACCGGGTCGCGCTTGGCTGCAAGCCCTGAAGCCAGAAGCCGAAATGCTCCCCGCCCGCGGAGTTGGTCAACTGGTGGCCGTTGGTGCTAACCGGGTTGGGGTTAGGCGAAAGCGATCCGTTGGTCACAGCCGGGTTGTAGTTGTAACCAGTGAAGCGGATGCGAACGCCCGAACTTACACCGTCGTTGTAAGGCAGCGCGGAGTACGAATCGAAATGCGACGGGTAGTGCCCGCCAACGCTGGCGACGTCGCAACCTTCCAACTCGATCTCGGCGCCCTCTGCCGGTTCGGGTGTGGTGTTGTAAATGTCAAAGTTGCTCAGCGTGCCGTAGATTCCCGAGCCATAGGTCCCCGGTGTTACCACCAGCGCGGCGGCGCCAGAAAGGATCATGGAAATCCGAAGAGGATGGGTCGAGCGTTTCCTGAACATTGCTGTGCTCCTTGTAACCTTCCGTGTGGGCGTTCGTGGCGAGCAACGGTTGCTCGTCGATCCGGGTTCTATCCTGCTCGGAAGCAGATCCTCGCCGGAAAGTGGGTGCCGTTTCGACGTAAGTCATTCAATTACAGTATTTTACGCTCAACCGAATCGTGCCCAAGCGATTTTCGAAGTGGGAAATACTTTTACACTCGGTTGCCGATATGGCATCTTGTTGACCGGAAAGACCCCAAGCCCTGAGACCCGCCAATGCAAATCTGGCACCGAATCGCGATCGCTCACCTGATCATTCTTGCTGCCCTTGTATTGGTCTTGGTTACCGGGAACCGTCAGGTCAACGCCCTGCGCGATGACGTCGCACAAGCCAGCGAGGAATATGAAGAACTGCGTACGCTGAGTACGACCAATGCGTCGCTTGTCGCCGCACGCACACAGGTCGATTATTCACTCCAGGTCGACAACGAAGCCCGAACGCATCTAGAGGCCGCCGCAATTAAGCTTGATGAGTTTCTCGGTATGCAGGATGAGCACACGACCGAAGTGCCTCATCAGGACAAAGAGCGCAACCGGGCGAATCAGTCGCTGGAACGCATCCGGGCCATACTCCGCGACTCGGAAAGCGGTCAAACGGACTCCGCAGTCGCCCTCGAACGCATCGATCAATGTCTGGCAGACGTGCGATACATGAGCAAGTACATGGATCAGATCGTCGCCGATACCCACGAAAGCGCGACACGGCAAGTTCGCGCTTCGGAGCGGTGGCTGCTGATCACGCCGATCGTCGCGCTGATTCTGGCCGCCGGTGCGGGAGTGTGGCAGTACTACAGCGTCGTCCGGCCGGTCCAACAACTTCGCCGCGGCGCGTCGGCAATGGCCGATGGCAACTTGTCCATCCGGGTTGATGAGTCGGGTCGCGACGAGGTGGGTGCACTGGCGGCCGACTTCAACCGAATGGCGATTGAACTGGAAGCGCTTTACCGCGACATGGAGCAGCAGGTGCGCACCAAGAGCCGTGAATTGGCCCACGCCGAGCGACTGTCGAGCGTCGGCCTCCTGGCTGCGGGCGTCGCGCACGAAATCAACAACCCTCTGAGCATTATCCACGGCTATGCACAGGAAGCGCGCCAGCATGGCGTCGATGGGGCAAAGGTCGATACCGTTTTGGATATCATCCTCGATGAATCGAGGCGGTGTCGTGACATCGTCCGGCGTTTGCTCTCACTGGCCAGCCCCGGTGAGCCTGCACGGGCAGTCATTGATGCGCGTGAAACGGCCGCTTCGGTGGTCGCGATGGTACGGGATCTTCCCCGCTACCGAGGCCGCCGCATTGCGATCGATTCATCCGATCAGGAGGCTTGGGTCACCGCCAATGTCGATGAACTCAAGCAAGTGCTGCTCAATCTGACCATCAACGCGCTTGAAGCCACAAGGACAGAAGATGGCGTTGTCGAGATTGGCTGCTCACGCACAGACGATAACGTAATCATCGAGGTGCGCGACAACGGCGTCGGCATGGACTCGAAGACGCTCAATCGGGTGTTTGACCCGTTCTTCACGACTCGCAAGTCCGACGGGCAGAGCGGCGTGGGGCTGGGTTTATCGATCAGCTACGCGATCATCCAGCAGCATGGCGGGCGAATCACGGCACATAGCGACGGGCCAGGCAAAGGAAGCCGATTTGTCATCAAACTGCCAGTCGCAAATCAGGAGTCAAAACGAACCCATGTCTGACCCAAGCGTTCTAATTGTCGATGACGAAAGGCGGCTGCGCGAGCTGCTTGGCCGGTCCGTCGAGCGAATGGGATTCGCAGTCCATGCCGTGGGTAGCGCCGAGGAAGCGGCGACTTGGATGAAGCAAACCCCGTGCGATATCGTCCTTCTTGATCTGAACCTGCCGGGCAAAAGTGGGGTTGATTTCATGGACGACCTGCTCCGACACTGGCCCAAGACCAAGGTGATTGTCCTGACCGGATTCGGCGACCTCGATTCGGCCCAGAAAGCCATTCGTCACAAGCTGGCAGACTATGTCACCAAGCCCTTTGACCTCAGTGACATTGAACGCGCCCTTGACCGGGCACGCCGACAAATGGGAATGGCCAGCAAGGAATCGCCGGAACCGTTGCCGAATCAGGTTGACGGTTTGGTGGGGTCGTTGGCGGTGATGGAAAGGCAGATGATTTTGGAGGCGATCCATCGCCACAAAGGCAATAGAACCGCCGCCGCTGAGGAATTAGGTATCACTCGCCGAACGCTTTACAACAAGATCGAACAGTACCACTTGCACGATGAGGTATGAAGCTGGGGCGTTGGAATGTGGCGAAGCGCAAGAAAAAGCACCTGTTCGCCGGTGCGAACAGGTGCGAAAGAGTCATTCGAACATTGTCTACCTTGCGGTTCAGGCTCTGCGACGACGGCCCAGGAGTAACCCGCCGAGGCCGAGCAGACCTAGGGTCGTGGGCTCCGGGACGACGACTTCATTGCTGAAGCCGTAGGAATGGAAGTTGTTGGTCGCGGTGAAGCCGGGCGTCGAGACGCCGTCGTAGGTGTAGACGTGCGAAACATACCAGCCATCCGCGGTCCCGTCTTCGTTAAAGGCGTAGGGGGTGGTCGATCCGTCGCCAGTGAAGTTAAGCGTCACATTGCGCGAATCGCCGGTCAACCAACTGCGGCCATAGACGCGCAGGTCATAGGTCTGGCCGGCAACCAAGCCGAGCAATGTGTGTTCCTGTAAGGCAACCGACCCAGGCGTATACCGGAACGGGAACAGCAAGCTTCTGAAGTCACCGGGTAAGACGTTGGACGAGCTAATGAAGCCAATAACTTCCGCATCGGTTTTCCATTCGTTAAGGTTCGGGCCAGTGGCGGTGGAAACAGAGCCAGGTGCGGTGACTGTCGCACCGGAGGTAACAACGCCGTCGAAGGTGACGCCGTTAACGGTCACCGGATTGGTGCCCATGGTGTTCTTGGCGGTGTAGGTTTTCGCCGCGCTGATGCCGGATGTGGCATCGTCGTTGGCGACGTTAAAGGTGACAACGCCCGCATTGGCTTGGGACAACCCAAGGACGGCAATCGCTGCCGCTGCGGACAACATGGTTTTGACATTTACGAACGACATATCACTCCTCCGAAAAAGAAATGGTTCTCGAGACACTTTTTGTGATAGACGCACGTCCATCACACTTATTCCTCACTCAGTTACGACATGACTGCAATATGGTCTTATGACTTCGGAGAACAGATTATGACATGAAAATGGGCTAAACGCAATATTGGGTCAAAAGAAAGATTATAATCGGCCGTTTCCATACTGGACCGCTCCGAAACGTCGAATGAACAGTTAATTTATCAGCCTGAAAGTTACGTATGTGAATGACCCAACCCGCGATCAGCGGCTGGTAAGCGTCCAGCGTCTTTGCATCAAGCCAAATCCCACGGCGACGATCATCGCCAGCGAGGTCGGCTCAGGCACGACGACCGGCGTGATCACGAGGTTGCTGAGGTAACCAAAATTGCCCCCCAAACCAGAAACCGTCAGAACCATTTGCCCGGCGGCGTTGGGGGAGAAGGCGTCGAATGTCACAAAGGTCTTGTTGTTGACCACGTCGATGTCCTTCGTGCTGGCGATCTCGCCGGTCAACAAATATCGGGAAAGGCTGTGTACGCCCACAGGTGCATCGGCGGTACCCAGGATATCGATTCGGTAATCCTGCTGCGGATCCAGGCCAGCGATGGTGAAAGTCATCTGTTGGCCGAACGGTGTGCCCAGCGCGTGGGCGAACGGCAGGGGCAGAACATCGCCAAGAACCGGACCCAGGGAATTTGTTCCGCCACTGGCGCCGATGTTGCCGGTACGCGTGATCGAGATGCCCGTCGAAGCATTGTTCACATCGTGCAGGTCAGAAATGTTGGTGGCTTCGACGTAGTTGTAGGCGATGAAATGTGCACCGTTGGCGGTGTAGGATGAGCGGTTGTTGCTGGTCGATCCGCCGCCAAACCCGATGACGATCTGCGCTTTACCCGGCGCGATCGGCGTACCGGCGGTGTTGGTGCTGCGGTCTTTGGAAAACATCCACTCGTACAGATCCTGCCCGGTTCCGCCGGTCGCCTGCGGTTTGTCGGTGGTGTAGTAGCCGGGCTGGTAGAACTTATCAAACCCGTCATGCCCGACGCCGGCGATATAGGAGATGACAGAACTGCCGCCACCCTGTTTGTGGGCAAAATACATGTTGGCGGTGCCGCTTGCAGGGACCAGCGGGTCAGTCGCACCGTGGTAGGACCAGATCGGCGTGGAGCCCATGACCGTCTTTCCCAGATCCAGATTGCCACCGCCGGCAGCGGGAGCGGCGGCGGCAAACTTCTCGGGGAAGCGGCCGACAATATCCCAAGTGCCATAGCCGCCCATCGAAGGACCGGTCACATACACCTTGTTCGTGTTCACGTTGCTGGCGGCGACGACAGTGTCGAGAACATTCACCGCCAACTGCAAGCGGGGATTGATCGGCTGAGCCGTGGCGTTGGTGTATGAACCGACGCCCCAGTTGTCGCCGTTGGTCATGCTGTTCCAGCTTTGCCACGCCCCGGACTGGGGCATGACCAGCACCGCCTGGTGCGTGCCGTGCTGTGTCTCATTGATCAGGTTGTTGATCCAGGGGTTGGTCCAACCCCCGCCACCAAAGATCTGTGCGATGGAGTCGCCCCGCTCGGCGGCACTGTGTAGATACAGGACGACCGGCGTCTTGTTCGGCCCGCTGGCCTGGTAGTTGTCCGGGTAGTAGACGCGATAGACCATCGAGCCCAGGCCCGAGTTGTACGTCGAATCGACGCTCGTACCCGCGTTCACGACCGCTTGAGACAATGCCAAAGCCGCAACGACTGTCAGACCTTTGAAAGCAAACATTGGACTCACCTTTCAGAAGAAACAAGCAATGGTGCAGAACTCATGATTTACCTAGAAAACACGTCGCCGACGCAGCAATCCGCCACCGATCAAAGCAATGAGCCCCATCGTCGCGGGCTCGGGCACCACTTCGGTGATCTGCATGGCGTTGAAATAGAGGCTGTTGGACCCGGGTGCGGCGGTGATGGTGATCGTCAATTCGCCCAACGCCGACGGCAGGGCACCGGCAAGGGTCAGCAATTCGCTGAAGTTGCCGCCGGCGCGGAGATCGCCGGTGAGCGTATTCGCGCCGGTGATGGTGAAACGCGTGACATCGCTGCCCCCGGCGTGGCCGGCAAAGAAATCGAGGTCGTACTCGGTCCCGGGCAGAAGGTTGGTCAGCTTGGCGGTAAACGTGACATTGCTGGGTGCGCCCCAGTAACTGCGGGCCGCATTGTCCGGGAACATCGCGGCGGCATCGCCGGTCATCGACCCGGCGGCAATCGAGTTCATATAATTCACGCCGGCGTAGCTTACCCACTGGAAACCGTAGTCACTGCTGCTGTGGTTCGTATCCACCAGTTCCGAGAGCGCTCCGGTCCAGGTCGCGTTATAGCGGATCGCACCTGACGGGGTCGTGCCGGGCAGATTGACGCCCGTCGGGCTTCCTGACCCCACGTCAATAATGATCGGCGTCCGCGTCGGTGCTGTCGGCGCATGGGTGACGACGGCATTGGCGAATGTCGCGCCCATCAGGTTGTAGCCGGTCTGGTTCGGGTGCAGGCCGTCGGGCAGGTTCGTGCCGACAGGTACGCCACCTGAGGTGAAATTTGAATACTGATCGACAAAGTAGATGTTGCGACCCTGGCTTTGGTATTTCGGAACCAGCGTGTTCTTCAATGCGGTGTTGAACGAAAGCACCTGGCTGTTGTAGCTCGCGCGGCTGCCGGTCGTCGGGATCAGATTCGATACAAACACCGTGGTTGACGGCTTGGCGGTGAAAATCTTACCGAGCAGCAGGTCCATGTTGCCGGTGGTCTTGGTGACGCCCGCGTCAAGCAGCAGATCGTTGATGCCGCCCAGGAGCAGGACATGGTCGGGGTTGTAGCTCTGCATCCAGCCGTCGATGCGATAGACGAAGTTGTCGAGTGCGGAGTAGACGTCGGCCCCGACGGTCCAGCCGCCGTAGCCGCTATGGCGCGTCTGGCCGGCTGCGGTGAGGGCAGTGGACGGGTTGGCGGTGGAAGCTCCAACGGCCTTGTAGACCAGCCCGTTGGCGGTCATCGTGTTGTAGAAATTGTTCCGATATCCGCCGGGCGAATCGACGTAGTTGCCAGTGGTTCCGGTTAGGCCGTAGGTGATCGAATCCCCGACCGCCATGACGCGCGGTCCCGCCGCTTCAACAAGGGAAGGTCCGAACGAACCCAGGATCGCAACCGGAAATACGAACGCCGCAGCATATTGTCGTAGCATGAAAATCCTCTCCGCTTTCTACCCCGGCGGGCGCCGAGGACACCTCGTTACGAAGGGGGAGTCTACCTCATATCCGGGTCAAACGCAAATACAATATGCTTTGACCCTAAATATCCGCGTGAATGAGTGTTTTGATGAATGTTTGATCAAATAGAACAGTGACCCAACTGTGAATCAAAATAGATCAAATGGTCCAGATGCGGGCGGCCCTGCGGTTGGCGAACGCGCGGAATAGGCGTCGATTCACCGACTACCCCGACTGCCACTTCTTGATGAACTCCAGCGGATAGAGGATTTGGATGACGTTGAGCGTGAGATTGTCCTTGATCCAGATCGCGCAGCCGATTTCGAGGACCAGATAGAGCAGGATGGAGGGAAGCAATCCGATTCGCCGGGCGACGAACCACCCGCCGACGCAGGCGAGCATGTCGCCCAGGCTATTGATGACGCTATCGCCCGTATACCCGACGGCGGCGGTGGCGTTGCGGTAGCGGTCGATCGTAAAGGGCGTGTTTTCAAAGATCTCCCACGCGACCTCCAACACGGTGGCCGCGAGCAACCCCCAAAGTGGCTTTCGCCGCATCACGCCCCAGTTGAAGACGAAAAAGAAGACCACGCCGTGCAGGAAATGGCTGAAAACGTACGGATCGATCAGGTGCTGCGAATTGTGTGGCCCCCAGGCGTCGAGAACGATCGGGCTGAAATCGCCCAACTGACACCACCAGACGCGGCCCATGGCGCGAAGTGTCACGATCGCGACGATGAGTGTCAGCCCCACCAGCGCCAGCGCGATCGCCGGTTGACTCGGTGAATCATCAGGGACCAACGGTGGACGTGATTTCATACGAGAGTTTTCCTTCCCACGAACCACAGACCCCGATCTTTATCGGTCCTACAGCCAATTCAGCTTTACCGTCGATACAGTGTACATGGCAGGCGAAGCGACTACACAACCGGTGGCGGGCGCGTTAACGCTCGAATCGATCCAGAACGTTCTTGACGTGCTGAGGCAGGGCATGGCGCAAGCCGACCTGTTGCAGGCGTGCCGCGACATGAATGTGGCGGCGGCGGTGATCCTGATCTTCGGCGGCGTTATCTTCCTGCTGTGGGGGTATTACGCATTCAAATGGTTGGTGACGCTCAATGCCGCTGTGATCGGGGCTTGGCTGGGCGCGATCGTCGGCGAACATGCCGGTGCGCCGCTCCCGGCGGCGCTGATCGGAGGGTTTGTGGCTGCGACGGTGACGTGGCCACTAATGAAATACGCGGTCGCGGTGATGGGCGGACTGATCGGGATGGTCATCGGGATGAGTTTGTGGCGAGCGTTCGGGCTTGACCCGCACTTCGCCGCCGCCGGGGGTGGGATGGGATTGATCTTCTGCGGGATGCTTTCGTTTATCCTGTTCCGCACCAGCGTGATGATGTTTACCAGTCTGCAAGGGTCACTGATGTTGGTGTTCGGGATTTTGGGTGTGATCTACAAGTTCCAGGGGATCGACACCAGCGCGTTGGAATCGCGGCTGCAAGTCAGCCCGTTCATCATGCCGATGACGATCTTCTTCGCGGCGGTGTGTGGGATCATCTATCAGAACACACTCGGTACGCCCGGCGAGCCCGCAGCGCCGGCTAAGAAATAGCCCGCCTCAGCGTTGACGAGCGACTGCGGCGCGTAGGGCATTGATATCCATGGTGTCGCCGGGGCAATCGGTCTGTTTACCGGTCATTTTGTGGCCGATGATGTCGCTGTTCTTGATGTTGTATTTGTTGCACAGGTAGGCGATCAACTTGGTCAGTGACGCCATCTGTTTGGCGGTGGGGCGGGTCTCGTTGAAGTTGCCGACGAGGCAGATCCCGATGCCGTAATCGTTGTAGCGATTATCAGCGGTCTTGGCGTGCGCCCCGTGTTTTTGCACGGGCCAGCGACCCCCCACTTCGACCAATCCGTCGGCGGTGTCAGAGCCGTTGCCGATGACAAAGTGATAGCCAAGTTCATCCCAGCCCTGAGCTTTGTGGGATTTCTCGAACCGTGCCGCACCTCCGTTGGCGGTGGCGGAGTGATGGACGACGATCCACTGCCACTGGCGTTTTTCCGCGTTTGCCAATGGGGTCCAAGCTGCGGGGATGTTGCCGATTGCTGGGCGAATCTCGGGCTTGGCCGTTTCGGTTTTCATCACAGGCGGCGGGGGTGCGACGTAGCGTGGCTGTGTCAGCACCGGCCCGGCGAAGTTGGGTCCGGGCAACGCCGATGAAGTTTGCGGATTGGTTTCACACCCGATCACGCCAAGGCCAAGCAACATGCCAAGCAGCGCAAAGAGGGGTTGTTGAACGGTACGACTAAGGGAAGCGCGGGTCATCCATGACTCCTGATTGATTGCGTTTTGTAACTCACTTTATCGCAAGATGCCACCCGGCGCGATATAATCTACTTTCACCCGGAGCTACAGGATGAAGAAAAGCGCATCGAATAATCTGATCGTCACTTATTCCCTCGTCGCATTGGTCATCCTGGGTCTGGGGTTTGGTGGCGCGATCTGGGCGTACGTTGTGTACAAGCAGAAGGTCGCCGCCAACGAGGAGATCGCGCGCCAGAACGCCAAGACGCCCAAGACCGAAATCATCATTAAGAAAGCGGACAGCGATCGAAAGACGATGTTCATGCCCGGCTCGAAAGCGGGAACCGATCCCGATCCGACTTCCACCGAACAGCCCAAGACCGCATCGCCGGGCCTGGTTCGGGTTCCACCTCCGTCGAATCCGACGCCGTCTGATCCGTCCGGGGTGGTGACGCTCCCGCCCATCGACGATCCGGCCCCGGTCCCAAGGATCGGTCAGGCCCCCGAAGCCAGCGACGATCCGGCATGGCAGGCGGTTTTGGAAGCCCGCGACGCGTTACCCACACCTGTCGCACTCTTTAAATACACCCGTTATCGTGCCGAATACCCCGGTTCAACCAAGTTGAAGGAACTGGACAAGATGCAGGCCGAGGCGATCGACCTGCTGTGGTGGCAGCGGGTGAACCAGCTTTTTGAGCAGCAGACGCAGATCACCGAGAACATCGTGAGTCTCAAGAAAGAGAAGACCGAGCTACCTGCGGATGCGACCAAGGATCGGCGCGAGCAATTCGATAAACAGATCAAGAATCTGGAATCGTCGCGCGAGACCAATCGGTTGCTTCTGGAGAAGGAGATGGGTTACACGCTCAAAACCCCCGTCGATCTGGGTGACGACGCGCAACTGCAAGTCTTGCGCAAAGCAAGAGATACGGACGCATTTGAGCGATGGACGCAGCGGGTGCTGGGTCGTGTACGGACCAGTCGTGGCGCGTCGGCGTGGTAGGGATTTTTCCTGCAACTTTCTGGGCGATCAAACGTCTAACCCCTCAACTCAACGAAGGATCCATACCATGCTCAAGTCCATGCTGCGCGTTGCTGTCGTGTCGTCGATGCTGACCACGTTCGCGTTTTCGCAAGAACTTCCCAGGCCAATCGTGCGAGGCGGGCCCGAGCCGTTTGATCCAGTCGCGCCAGACCCCGAAGGCGATTTGGAGCGTAAAGACGCCCAAACCGTCGGGCCGGCATGGAACCAGGCCAACGCGGTCGTCGTCGCCAGGCTCGACAGCGTCACCGAAGGCCCGGCCACCATGTCGATGCCCCCGATCCACATGAACAAACTGGAACTGACCATCGAAACCGTCCTGCGTGGCGATATGGACGGCAAGAAACTATCCATCCAGCATCGCTATCGCGGCGACCCCAACTATGCCTACGAAATCGGTAAGAGCTATGTCCTGGCGATCGAATCCGTGCGCGGCGGGTCTTCAGTCACGCGGATCGAACCCGCCGACGATGAAACGATCAAGTCGGTCAAACTCGCCTGCGCTCTCCCGATGGGATGGACCGCCACCGGCGGCAAAGCCGTCTCCCCGTGGGGGACGTTGGGGAAAGATTATTGGCAGGCGGAATTGCCTGAAGGTTTCAAATCCGAAACCGTCTGCTCGATCACCGGCCGACCCGCACTGCCCGCCAATGGCGCGCATCTGGGCGCCGAATCGGTTCCACCTGCGAAGGAAGTCAAGTGGTCCAATCCGGATGGGGATGGCGAATACACCGTCACCGTCACCAACCCCACCGACAAAGCCATCGACGTCCCGGCACTGCTCACGCAGGATGGCAAGATCCTCTGGGACGACAGTCTGCTGATCCTCAGCCAGGGCAAGTCCTACACGATGCCCAACGCCAAGGCGGTTAAAGGTAAGGTGGGCTTCGTCACACTCAAGCCCGGCGAATCGGTCAGCACTGTGGTCAACGTCCTATCACTCAAAGGTCCGACCTGGCCCCGCGGCGGGTATCGGATCGAGTTCACCTTCGCGCTGGACAATAAGTCGGAAACCAAGTCGCTTTATTACATGTCCAAGCATCATGACAAGTTGCGTGATGCGGCGCAGAAGTAAGGGGGAGGAGACAGGAGATAGGAGACAGGAGAAAAGGAGAAGACAAAATCCGGCTGCAGCGTGCGGTCGATTGCCAGGTAATCTCCTGTCTCCAATCCACCCTCCTGTCTACTGTCTCCTCTGCTCCTGTCTCCTCTCCCTCCCCCTCACTCCCAATTCAGATTCTCCAGATGTCGCTGGATATCTCCCGCGCTTTTGAAGCGGGCGAGGATCAGGGAATCTTTTAGGCCGCGGATGATGTCTTTGACGACTTTGGGCTGATCCCGATAGCTGCTGCGGCCGCCGACGATGGTGTGGAAAACCATGATCAGGTTCAGCACGTCCTTGTGAATCTTTTTGCGGGTCGGTTTGCCCAGATCAAAAAAGTCGACCAGCTTCAGATCAAACCCGATCCCCTGTCGGCGGATCATGATGTTGTCGTCATGGATGTCCCCGTGGTATTCGCCGCGGGCGTGGATCGGTGCGATCCCCCGCGCCAGTGCATACAACACGTTCAACGCTTCAAAGGTCGTCAATCGTCCGTCGGGTTGTCGAGCTAGAAACTCGCTGAGTTTTTCCCCATCGAACAGTTCAGAGATAACGACGATCACTTTCTTCTTCTGCACCATCGCCAGTTCCTGATGGTGATATTGCAGGAGGATGGAGCAGTGGCGCAGTGCGTCCATTTTGCGCGCGTAGACGATGGCGCTTTTGCCGTGCGGGTCGCGGAAGGGGTAGTAGAACTTGGCGGCGCGGGTGATGCCGGTGGCTTTTTCAACAATCGCGTAGACTTCGCCTTCGTAGCCGGAGCCGAGCAGTCTTTCAATGACGTACTTGCCCGCGACAGTGCGTCCGGGGGTGAAGTCAAAACGGGTGATTTTCCGGCTTGGCCGATACATGGGTTTTGCTGTCCGCGTGAATACCGCAACTCGGGTCACTCTGAAAGACGTCGCGGGGGATAATCCTACTGTTTTTCCGCGATTTTGCGTGAAGTGGAAGTGGTGTAAGATTGCCGTCTGTGAAAAAAGCCACCTCCACCCCGGCCCAAGCGAGTCATAAAGCCCCCAGTTTGCCCATGTTGTTGCATGTGGTCTCCGATTCGACGGGAAATCTCAGCAAACACATGGTGACGGCCTTTCTGACCCAGTTTGCATCGGGGACGTTCGAATTGCGACTTTGGAACTTTCTCTCGACAGACAACCGCCTGGCCAAGGCACTGGAGGAGATCGGCAAGGTCGGCGGGGCGGTCATGCACGCGGTGGTGGCGGCGAAGCATAAGCAGATGATCGAGACGTTTTGCGCCCAAAAAGATATTCGTTGTCAGGACATGACCGGGCATTTTGTCGATTTCCTTGCCAGTGCCTCGGGCGTGCAACCTGCCGCCGACGTCAAGGCGTTGCACGAGGTTTCGGAGGGGTATCACAGGCGGATCGAGGCGATCGAGTTCACGATGCAGCATGATGACGGGCTGGGCGTCAATCGGCTGCAAGAGGCGGATGTGATCCTCGTCGGCGTGTCGCGCACCAGCAAGACGCCAACGTGCATCTATCTGGCTCAACAAGGCTACAAAGCCGCCAATGTGGCGATCGCGATCGAATCGCCCGTGCCGGATGAATTGCTGTCGATGAATAAGCCCAAGATCGTAGGGCTTTTGATCGATCCGCTGCGGCTGATCGAGATTCGCCTGGCGCGACACCGCAGTTGGAACATGACCAAGACCAGCTATGTCGAGATGGAGCATGTGGAGCAAGAGGTGCAGTGGAGTCGGCATTTGTTTTCGCGTCAGGGCTGGCCGACGCTGGACGTGACCAAGACTGCGGTCGAAGAAACCGCCGCCAAAGTCGTTCACCTGCTGAATCTTCCCCCGGCAATATGATACGCGAGTCGATTTTGTGGATAATCCCAACCGAGGTCGGGTGATATGGAACTACTGAAAAAAATCGCGTCGATCGTGTTGGGTGGGGCGGTGGCGCTGGGGGTGATCGTCGGGGCCATCTCGTGGTTTCAGATGCCCGCCGACGATCGGGCGCGGGTGTGGTATGCGGTGGGCCGCGGGCTGGTGTGGATCGGGATCGTGCTGGTGTTGCCGTGGGCGACATTTTTTGTCACGACATGGGCAGCAAAACGTGAGAAAAACAGTGTCGGGGCGCTATTGGTTGCGGGTTATACGATCGCCGGGGCGTCGGTGCTGGGATGGCTGTTCGATTTTTCGATCCAAGGCACCGCCGCCACCGTATTGGTGATACTCGGGATTTTGGTCGCATTGGCGTATAATCTGCTCGTCTGCGATTGGATCGCAGAAAGGCTGGGGTAACTGACTATGCCCGAATCGGGTCAACGCATCTCCGAATACCTGCTCGACGCCCGCATCGGTAGCGGCGCGTTTGGTGAGGTGTGGCGCGCCCGACACCATGTCTGGGCGGATCAGGTCGTGGCGATCAAGATCCCCAACGATCCGACCTACATCCGCGATCTGCAACGCGAAGGGCTGGCGGTGCAGGGGTTGGAACATCCCAACATCGCCAAGGCGCGCGGGTTCGATCCTTATGCCGACCCACCCTATCTGGTGATCGAATATGTGCCCGGCGAATCGCTTCGCGGGTTGATTCGTTCGCGACAGTTGACCATCGACGAAGCGGTGGCGGTGATGCGACAAATCCTGGAGGGACTGTCGTATGCCCACGGCAACGGGATCGTGCATCGCGATCTGAAACCGGAGAACGTGCTGATCCATGAGTCGGCGAAACAAAAGAGCCTGGCCGAGCCGGGTGTGGTCAAGATCACCGATTTTGGCTTCGGCCAACGGGCCGCGTCCGCACCTGCACAATCGATCGCATATTCGATGAGCCTGGAGCCCGACAAAGCCCAACGCATCGTCGGGACCATTGCCTACATGTCGCCCGAACAGCGCGACGGGGCAAAGGTGGATGCGCGGACCGATCTTTTCGCCTGCGGGGTAATCCTGTTCGAGATGCTCACCGGCGAAAAGCCGACGGGCACCGAAGTGCCCAGCGACCTGCGAACGGGTGTGCCGGGACATCTGGATGAGGCGTATCGACGCGCTTGTGCTCGACTTGAGAAACGCGTCGCCGATGCCAATGAGATGCTCGCGGCGATCCGGTCGTCACCGCCGATGTTGCCCGGAGCGGCGGGGGGAACGTTTCCGACGCAGATGTCGGGCTGTCCCCGTTGTCAAAGACCGGTCGGACAGAAGGACCAGTTTTGCATGCACTGCGGCGTGCAACTGACCACCACCGTCCGCCGCTGCTCGCATTGCGGCGGGTATCCCGATGCCGACGATGCGTTTTGCACGCATTGCGGGCGAACTTTGAATAGAATGAGAATTGCCTGACAGGCTTGATCGTGACGAAGAACTGACATGGAAGGATTGATCATATTCCTCTTGGTGATTGCCGGGATCGCTATCGCGGCGGTGGGGTTCTGCGCCTGGGTAGTGGTGGTGATCGTTCGCGGCATCTTCGGATTGATGAAACCGAAACAGTCGCAACTGCCTCGCCGAGCGCTCAATGAGGCGGTGCAGGTGTGCAACAACGCCCAATGTCGCTGTGCCAATCCCGCACACGCCCGGTTCTGCCGTCGATGTGGAAAATCCCTGCCTTCGCTCCTGCGCGTGGTCTCCGGCCGGGCGGCCGTGCTGTGATGGGGGTGCTGTGATGGGATCGACCTTTACGCCCACTCTCCCGCCGATCCCCACCCCTGCCCGGGCAGATGTGCTGGGGCGATTCGTCCCCACATCGCTTCGGCGTATCCCGCCAGTAGCGCGGATGAAACGCCCACTGCAAGTCGGGCTGTTCGGTTTCTTCAGTGCGGGGATCATCCCGCTGCTGCAACTTCGCACACGACTGCACGAATACACCACACTCGAACGACAACAGGTGGAACTGGCCTCCGAACTGGCGGCCTGTCATGTCCCGGCGATCGCAGCCCAAGAACTGGACCGGGCGGCGAAGATGGTCCACCCGTCTTTGCTATTGGCACGGCTACTCGATCTGACGACCCTGGGCGCGATCGTTGCGGTACTGGTTGCCCTTCAACAAGGCGGCTGGTCGCGCGAGGCGATCAAGCAGTTTCTGTTCTATCCACCGACCTCGCTTGGCACCGCAGGGCAGGTGTGGTTCGGATTGATCACGATCTCCTATATTCTGGTGCATGTCCGCATCAATCGACACCTCGCGCAGTTGCAGCAGTTCGCACTGGCGTTCAATGCCGCCACCGAAGGTCGCACCGCGCCGATCGCGCCGGTCGAATCGGTATCGGGCGTGCGGGTCGGGCATATGCTGGTCGCGATCGTGTTGATGCTGCTGTGGGCGATCTGGGCGCTGCCGATGATGTTGGCGTGGGGGGCGTATCAGACCTTTGTCTTCAAGACCGATGCCCGATTCCGCACCGACCTGTCGGATCGACTCGTCACGCTCAGCGGCGTGTCGCCTGTGGTGGACAAAGCCGGGTTGTGCGACAATCCAAGCTGCGCCCAGCCGCTCCCGTGGGGCGCGGCGTTTTGTCCACGCTGCGGGCGCAGGATTAACACGGATTGACCCATGAAGGTTCACTTTATCATCCTCTGCACCGCCGGTTGGGTTTGGACTGGCCTGTTGTTCGGATATCTTGCGTGGAAGCTGACGCGGACGGACCCGCGCGGTTTTGAAGTCCAAACCCCGGAGCAAAAAGACTGATGCGCAACACCCCCGACGCATCCTGGCACCAGGCCCGCGAGCAAGAGATCGTCTCGCATATCGAGCAGTTGCTCGACCACCCCAAGTTCGTGATCGACACGTCCAATGGCCGAAAGAACACGCTTGGCGTGAATCGGTCGCTGCGGTCATTCGACAAATCGGTCGAGCTCAAACGCCAGATGAGCCAGGTGCGCCCCGATCGCCAACTCGAAGCACAAATGCCTACCGGCCGGCTCATGGAAGCCACCTTTTCGGTGCGCAAGTGGTTGATCCTGCAGGACATCATCGGACGACTGGTGGTTGCGGTCGTGCCGCCGACCAAGGAGCTGCTAAAGGACGAATCGCCCGAACCGATGAGCGTAGGCGAGACACGTCGCCAGCTTGCTGCGGTGCCGCCTCCGTTGCCGGGGGTGCCGACGACATTGGTCCTAGTCAGTACCAGCGGCTTTGCGCCCGACGCCCGGGAACTGGCCGAGCGGACCAGCGAACGCACCATCGTACTGGCCGAGCCGAACGAGTCGGGCGGGTGGTCGATCCACACGCCAAGTGAGTTGTCGGGCATCAAGCACTTGTTCGATCCCGAACCCCAGGACACCAAGTCTCGGCGGATCGACCAGGCGATCGACCTGATGAGTGATGACCTCTCGACCGGCAGCATCAGTGCCGAGAAATTGTCACTGGTGACCGAATTACCACTGCAACAGGTGGAAGATGCTGTAAAATCGTACGCCAAGCGCACGCCCGGTTTGCAGGCCAAGCGCCTCGACGGGCGGCTATTGCTGTTTCGCGAAGGTTCCGCACCGACCGGCAAAGCGGTCGGGGGAGAAGGCATGTCATTGTTCGATCGCATCAAGACGCTTTTTGCCCGCAAGGGCGACAACGAACGCAAGATCGCGTTTCTTTCCGAACGCCGCGCCGCGCTGACCAGCCAGCGCGAGGGACTGACCGATGAGGTCTTTAAGCTCGAGAAGAAGGAATCCGAGCTTCGCAAGGAGTTCAAGACCAACGATTCGACGATCGTTCGCAAGCGCATCACCGCACAGGTCGTGCAGCTTCGCAAGGAGATCGACCGACGATCGCAACTGCTGACGGTGCTGAATCAGCAGATCAATGTCGTCGGCACGCATCTGCACAATCTGGAACTGCTGGAGCAG
This sequence comes from Phycisphaerae bacterium, assembly GCA_041740275.1. Taxonomy (GTDB): domain Bacteria; phylum Planctomycetota; class Phycisphaerae; order Tepidisphaerales; family Tepidisphaeraceae; genus BPJO01. The sequence goes on along the minus strand of JBGSMH010000282.1, from coordinate 99 downwards.
GGACGATCGGCGCAACTGCCCAGTTCTGACGAGATCGCCTCTGACGCTGCGGCAGCAGAAGAGATGCTCGCTTCCATCCAGGCCGACAGCGAAATGGCA
>JBGSMH010000281.1:0-1564 GCA_041740275.1 Phycisphaerae bacterium | reverse complement strand
GACGCGCCGCTCGGCGATGTCGAGCCCCGCCATGATTTTGATACGCGACGAAATCGCGGCCGCCATCTGGAACGGCGGGCGAAGCTTTTCGATAAGCCGACCGTCCACGCGGTACCGAACGCGAAGGACGTTGTCGCCGGGCTCGATATGAATATCGCTGGCACTGTCTTTGACAGCGTTGTAGATGCAATAATTGACCAGCTTGATGACCGGCGAATCGCCCGCCGCCTGCTCAAGATCAGCGATATCCTCGATCTTTCGCTGTTCCAGCAGCGTGAAATCTTCGGGCTTGACCTCATCAATAATGTCGTCGATGACAAAGACCTTGTCGTCCGGCAGATACGTCTGCAGCGTCGCGCGAATATCCTTGCTGGTCCCGGCGACGATTTGTACGTCCTTGCCCGTAACCCGCTCGATCTCCTCAACCAGAAAAACGTTCGATGGTTCGGCGACCGCGACGGTCAACACGCCTTCGACCAGAAACAGCGGCAAAACCGTGTGCTGCTCCAAGAACTCGCGCGGCAATAGCTCAATTACTTTGGGATCAGTGATGCGCGGATTAATCCGAGCAAACGGCACGCCGTAGCCTTCGGCCAATATCTCGCAGATTTGCTCTTCGGTCGCCATCCCGCGATCGACCAGAATCTCCCCCAGCAGCTTCTGCGAGCTGCTCATCCGCTGTTCTTCGAGGGCGCGTTGAAGCTGATCCGGGTTGATGATCCCGTGATCAACCAGACTCTGTCCCAAGGGTTTGCGCGCTGCCGTGGCGATCATCGCATTCCTTTCAGTGCCTGGGTCAGATCCGTCTCGACATCAAAACGATTCTCCAGACGCGTGATCTGAAAGATGGTGCGACAATGCTCATCGGCACTGGCGACTTTCATCATGCCAAATAGCTCGTCACAGCGTCGTTTGAGCCACAGCAAAAGTTCCAAGCCATCACTATCGATAAAATTGCACTGCTCCAAATCAACGGCAAAGTTGGCGACCTGACGCTGATCGATCTGCTGCTCAACGACCTGTCGCGCCGCGGCGCAGTCTTCACCGGCGAGATCGCCGATCACGCTCAGTACGCAGACGCCGTTGTATTCATCGGTCTTGATCATGCCCACTCACTCGTTCATGCCACTCGCAAACTGCTGTGCATCGCGATCAGTCGCGACGCCTGTTCATGGTGCCCGGCGGTCAATTCGCGCAATCGCTTCTCGCCGATCGCTATAAACGCATCGGCCAGTGCCGGATCAAACTGCGTGCCAGCACCGTTGCGAATCTCCACCATCGCCACCTCAAACGGCAACGCTCGGCGATAGGTTCGGTTGCTGGTCATCGCGTCAAAACAGTCGGCCAGGCAAATGATCCGACCCATCAGCGGAATATTCTCCCCGACCAGCTTGGTGGGATACCCACGACCGTCCCAACGCTCGTGGTGATGCAATACGCCGGGCAAAATGTCTTCCAGTTGCTTGACGTCTCGCAGGATCCGCGCCCCGATTTCGGGGTGCTGTTTCATCAGGTCAAACTCTTCTTTGGTGAGTTTGCCAGGCTTTTGAAGCAAGTATTCTTG
>JBGSMH010000280.1:0-2394 GCA_041740275.1 Phycisphaerae bacterium | reverse complement strand
CGGTTCGATCGAAGACGTCACCCCGCTACCCCATAACGGCTGTCGCCCGCCCAAGAAGCGGCGAGTCTAGTGAAGTCGGCAGCTTGCTGCCGACTGTCTACTGCAAATTAAAACAGAGCCTCGCTCGACGAGGTGGGAGTACAGATGGCCCTCAACTGTGAGGGCGGGAACTTCCCGCAATTCGAGTCCTGGCAAGAAGGAGAACTGATATGCGAATTCGCTGGCGCGGTCTGGAATTGCCCACACGGGTAATTCGTGACAACCAAATTTCCACCGATACATTCGGTAAGTTCACGGTCGAACCTTTCGAGCGCGGCTTCGGTACGACGGTCGGCAACGGCCTGCGTCGTATCCTGCTGAGCTCGCTCGAAGGTGCCGCCGTCACCCATATCCGCATCAAGGGTGCGGATCATGAGTTCACCAGCCTCAAGGGCGTTGTCGAAGACGTTTGCGATATCATCCTCAACATCAAGGGTCTGGTGGTGAAGTCTGAATCAGACGAACCCCGCACGATCAAGATCAGCACCAAGAAAGCTGGCGTCATCACCGCAGGTATGGCTGAAGGCGATCCGGCGATCACCGTGGTCAACGCTGACCATGTCATCGCGACCCTGACCGAAGACCTTCCGTTCGAGATGGAACTGACCGTCGGCAAAGGTCGCGGCTACCGCACCGCCAGCGAGAATCAGATCCAGAACGATGGCCCGCAGGATTTGGGCGTCATCGCGGTCGATTCGATTTTCTCGCCCGTGACCCGCGTTCGCTACACACACGAAGACGCCCGCGTCGGTCAACGGACCGACTACGATCGTCTGATTCTGGAAATCTGGACCAACGGCACGATCAGCCCCGAAATGGCGTTGGTCGAGGCCGCCAAGATTCTCCGTAAGCACCTGAATCCGTTCGTCCAATACTTCGAGCTTGGCAGTGAACTGGCCAACGAAGACGGTATGGACACCCTTCGCGAAGCCGCCCGCCCGAACATCGACCCCGATGTCGAGCAGCGACTGGCGATGACCGTTCAAGAGCTGGACCTGTCGGTTCGCGCCAACAACTGCCTGGAGTCGGCCAAGATCGCCACCGTTCGCGATCTGGTGCAGAAGACCGACGGCGAACTGTTGAAAGTGCGTAGCTTTGGCAAGACCAGCTTGCGTGAAGTCAAGCGTCGTCTGGCTGACATGGGTCTGAGCCTGGGCATGGACCTGGAAGCCCTGGCGGCAGGACAAGCAGTAGCGGCGTATTCCTCCGATGACCTCGAAGGTGACGACGAAGAAGAGACCGAAGAAGCTGAGGAAAAAGAGTAGGTGATGTCGGAACAGGAAATGTGAAGTGTGGAATCTGAAAGTTCCAGACCTGACATTTTTGGATTCCACATCTCTTGCTTTAAGAATAGAACGTAGGAGTTTGTCATGAGCAGACATTTAATGCGTGGCCGACAGTTGAGCCGCGATTCCGAACACCGCATGGCGCTTCGTCGCAATCTGGTCCAGTCCCTTTTTGAGCATGGGCGTGTGAAAACCACGCTGCCCAAGGCCAAGGAAGTGCAGGGCTTTGCTGAGAAGTTGATCACGATGGCGCGCACCGGCACGCTGACCGCCCGTCGCCGGGTGATCGCTGCGTTGCAGGATCGTCGCGTCGTGGACAGCAATCAGGATTTCATCCTGAACGACAAGGGCAACGCTGTGACCGTGATTCAGCGCCTTTTCAATGAAGTCGCACCGCGCTACAAGGGTCGCTCGGGTGGCTATACCCGCATCACCAAGCTCGCCAAGTGGCGCATCGGTGATGGTGGGAGTCTGGTTCAGTTGGAGCTGATCAGCGATGATCAAAAAGCCCCGACCGGCACCATCCGCAGGTCTGCGGGTCTGCGTCGCAAACGCAATGAAAAGCGTCAGGCGTTTGCCAGCAAAGTTCTGAAAAAGGGAAGCACCGCACCGGCAGAAGCCGCTCCCGCTGAAGAAACCAAGGCCGAATAAATCGCGTCTGGTTTCGATTGAATAACAACCCGGCATCGACCTGTCGCATAGATGGGTCGATGCCGTTTTTTTGTGCGCTTCAGACGGTTTTGCGACTTGCCCGCACCCGATCCGTCGTCGATAGTAGTTCCCATGCAAGCGGTGGTTCTTCAACTCGATCTTCTCTGGCATGACCGAAACGCTAACCACGCGATGGCGTTGGACGTACTGCGTCGCGACCCTCCTGCGCCCGGCGATCTGGTCGTGTTGCCCGAGGCGTTTCCGGTCGGCTTTACGATGCGCATCGACGAGGTGGCCGATCATGACGACGCGACCGGCGCGTTTTTTTCTGTCTTAGCTAGAACATTTGGCGTCACCGTGGTCGGCGGGAACATGATCAAACCCGACGATCTGGGTCGCAATATCGCGATCGTTGCCA